>DATLUU010000183.1:0-11499 GCA_035577885.1 Verrucomicrobiia bacterium | reverse complement strand
CTCAGCGACCGCTCGCTCTCGAAGCTCGCGCGCGGGTTGATCGGCTCCGAAGTCCTCCGCATCGCGGCCGAGGTCCGTGCGGCGATCGCTTCCGGCCGCGAGGTGTTGAACCTCACCGTGGGCGACTTCGATCCGCGGGAGTTCCCGCTGCCGCGCAAGCTCGCGGACGGCGTCCGTGCGGCGATCGAAGCGGGCCACACGAACTATCCGCCCGCGAACGGGGTGCTGGAGCTGCGGAAGGCGGTCGTCGACTTCTACCGCCGCGAGCTGTCGCTCGACTACCCGTTGGACTCGGTCATCGTCGCCGGCGGGGCGCGGCCGCTCATCTACGCCACGTACCGCGCGCTGGTGGATCCGGGCGAGGCGGTGGTGTTCCCGGTGCCGTCGTGGAACAACAACCACTACGCCTACCTGACGGGCGCGCGCGCGGTCCCGCTCGAGGTGCGGCGCGAACACCGCTTCCATCCCACCGCCGACCAGGTGGCGGCGGCCCTCCCGGAGGCGCGCCTGGTGGCGCTCACCTCGCCGCTCAACCCCACGGGCACCGGCATCGATCCGGACGTGCTCACCGCGATCTGCCGCGCCATCGTCGACGAGAACCGTCGACGCGAGGCAAAGGGCGAGCGGCCCGTGTTCCTGATGTTCGACCAGGTCTACTGGGCGACGACGCTCGAGCGCACGTCCCCGGTGACGCCGCCGGCGCTCGTGCCCGAGGTGGCGCCGTGGACGGTGCTGATCGACGCCATCTCCAAGTCGCTGGCCGCGACCGGCCTGCGCGTGGGCTGGGCGCTCGCCCACCCGGCCGTGACCGCGCGCCTGAGCGACCTCCTCGGCCACGTGGGCGCCTGGGCGCCCAAGCCCGAGCAGGTGGCGAGCGCGGCGTTTCTCTCTGATGAGAACGCCTTCAACGAGTTCAGGGGCCAGATGGCCGAGCGGCTGCGGGTGCGGCTCCAGGCGCTCCACGCGGGGCTCGAGCGCCTGCGGGCGCGCGGCATCGACGTCGAGTCGGTCGAGCCCGAGGGCACGCTCTACCTCTCGGCGCGCTTCCCGCTCGGCGGCAGCTTCCGCGGCCGTCCGCTGAGGACGAACGAGGACGTGCGGAAGCTCCTGCTGGACGAGGCCGGAGTGGCGGTGGTGCCGTTCCAGGCGTTCGCGCTCGCCCGCGAGGACGGCTGGTTCCGGCTCTCGGTGGGCGCCGTGTCACCCGCGTCCATCGAGCACGGGCTCGAGCGGCTCGGGGCCGTGCTCGGCGAGGTGCGCCGGGCCTAGGCTCCGTTTGACCGCGTCCGGGAGCCGGCGCCGGAGAATGCGGCGGACGCCTTCCGGAGCGCGGTTTTCGCTGTTCGCGCGCACTCGGGCGCGCTAGACTCACGCACTCTCAACCGATCTGCGGATCGCGGGGCCGCACCTTGCCGGAGGCCCCGGACGACCGCACCACAATCTTGGCCGTGGCGTCCCCCGCGCCGCATTGCCCGGGGGATTTCTCATGGCCGCACCGATGGTCGTACGCCCGAAGCTCGCCCGCGCTGGCCTGGTGGTGGCCGCGGGCCTGATCGTCCTGGCAGGAAACGCGTGGGCGCAGGCCACGGTGAGCGTGGGCACCCCCTCGAGCGTGCTCTCCAACGCGCACGCCAGCGCCACGTTCCCGGTGACGATCTCGCGCGGCACGGCCACGAGCCTGTTCGGCTTCAGCGTCGTGTTCACGCGCTCGCCCAACCTGTCGCTCCCCGCGGGCACGGGCAGCATCGCCGAAGGCGGCTTCCTCAGCTCGGACGGCGCGGCCACCACGTTCCAGGTGCGCGACCTGGGCGGCGGCCAGTACGCCGCCGACGCGGTCACGCTCGGCCTGCCCTGCGGCACCACCGCGCTCTCGGGCACGCTGTTCACGATCCAGGTGGCGAGCGGCGACGTCTCGGGCACGGGCACGATCACCATCAACAGCGTCACGCTTCGCGACTGCTCGAACGCCACGATCGCCTCCGCGATCGGCACCTCGGGCAGCGTCAGCATCGACCACTCCGCGCCGAGCGTGAGCGTCACCGCGCCCGCCGGCGGCGAGCGCTGGCTGGTGGGCAGCTCGCACGCGATCAGCTGGAGCGCCACCGACGCCGAGGGCTTCGCCCCCGGCGCGATCTCGCTCGAGTCCTCCACCGACAACGGCAGCACCTGGTCGCCGGTCGCCTCGGCGCTCAACAACACCGGCAGCTTTTCGTGGACGGTGCCCGCGCCCGTGTCCTCGCAGGCGCGCGTGCGCGTCACCGCCGTGGACCAGAACGGCAACACGGCGAGTGCCACGAGCGGCGCGTTCACCGTGGCCAAGGCCACGACCACCACGCTCGGTGCGGTGACGAGCCCGTCGCGGTTCGGGAACAGCGTGCCGCTCTCCGCCACGATCGCGTTCACGCCGCCCGGCGCCGATGCCGCGAGCGGTACCGTGACGTTCTTCGACGGCGCGACGCTCCTCGCGACCGTGGCCGTCTCGTCCAACGCCGCCTCCACCTCGACCAGCTCGCTCGCCGTGGGGCCGCATGTCCTCTCCGCCACCTACTCGGGCAATGGGCTCTACAACGGCAGCACGTCGGCGACGGCGCCGCTCGAGGTGAAGGCCGAGATCGTGGCCACGTCCGGAGCCAACGGCAGCATCGCGCCCCCGGGTGCGACGCTCTACAGCCTCAACGCCACGCCCTCGTACACGTTCGCGGCCAACCCCGGGTTCCATGTCGCCAGCGTCACCGTGGACGGCGGGGCGGTGGCGCTCACGTCGCCCTACACGTTCGCGCCGGTGAGCGCCAACCACACGATCGACGTGCAGTTCGCGGTGAACCCGGCGGTGCCCGCGCTCACCGCGCTCGCGGCGAGCACGCTCCGCACCGGCAACGGCACCAGCGGCGTGATGCGCATCGCGACCTCGTGGGAGGCGATCGCCGCCGGCTCGCACGTGGAGCTCTACCGCGCCCCGTATGGGAACTATCCTGAATACAACTCGGGCCCCGCGCCCGGCGCCGTGCCGTCGATCCCCAGCTACCCGCCGGGCGCGCCGTGGGTCTCGCTCGGCAACTTCACCGGCACCGGGACCACGGACACGCCGAGCACCCGCGACTTCTACTACTACGTCGCGTTCGTCGTGGACCAGTTCGGCACGCGCTCCCCGGTCTCCAACCGCACGAGCGGCACGCTCGACTACGCGCTCGGCGACGTCAGCAACGGCGCCACGCCGGGTGCGGGCGACAACCGCGTCAACCTGCTCGACATCTCGCTCCTGGGGAGCGTCTACGGCCGCGTGCTCGTGCACGGCGACGCCTTCAACTACCTCGACGTGGGCCCGACCACGGACGCGTCGGTGAACGGCCGCCCGGTCACCGACTTCCGCGTCAACTTCGAAGACCTGGTCATGTTCGGCCTGAACTTCAACCTGGTCTCATCGCCCGCGAGCGCGGTGGCCGGCACGCCGGCCGCGCGCGACGAGCTGGAGCTGGTGTCGCCGGCGAGCGTCGAGGCTGGCGCCGAGTTCAGCGTGCGGCTGCTGCTCCACGGCACCGGCGCCGTGCACGCGCTGAGCACGACACTCGGCTGGGATCCGGCGGTCGCCCTGCCCGTGGGCGTGGCCCCGGGCGGCGCGCTCGCCAACGACCTGGGCCTCGCCCTCTCGCCGTCGCCCGGCGTGGTCGACGTCGCGGTGCTCGGCGCCGAGGCGCCGGGCCTGACCGGCGACGCGGACCTGGCCGCGGTGCGATTCCGCGCGCTCCGGGCCGGGACACCGGGCGTCTCGCTCGTGCGCTCGGACGCCCGCGACGCCGCGAACCGCCACGCCCCGGTGGCGCTGCTCTCCGCGCCGGCCCCGAGCCGCATCCCCACGGCGAGCCGGCTCGACGCGGCGGTGCCGTCGCCGTTCCGCGACCGCACCGCGCTCGGCTTCGCGCTCGCCAGGCCCGGCAACGTCGAGCTGGCGGTGTTCTCGGTCGACGGCCGGCGCGTGCGCACGCTCGCGAGCGGGGCGCGCGACGCCGGCGAGTACCACCTCGTCTGGGACGGCCGCGATGACGCCTCGCAGCCCGCGGCGGCGGGCATCTACTACCTGCGGCTCGTCACGCCACAGGGCCGCTTCAGCCGTCGCCTCACGCTACTTCATTGATCGCGCGCACGTGACGATGTTGGGTGACTGGATGGAGGCCGGCGGCACGCTCGTGGCGTAGCGCCCCGACCCGCGGCTCGCGGGCCTGCCGGGCCTCGTCGCCGCCGGCTCTACATTCTCATCAACGCTCCGCGATCGCGCGCCTCGCGCGGTCGGCCTCAACCCGCGAGCGCAATGGACTGTCGGACGTGGAACGGCGCGTCCCGTCCTCGCGGCTCGCACCCCGCGGGGATTTTGCCCGCGCTTGACCCGGGTGCGAGCCGGCTGAATAGAATGCTGGGTTCCCGTGGACATCGCGAGACCCGGCCGTGACCGCACGGCCGCGCGCGCGACCGTCTCGCGGGTTTTCTCTGCCCGCGACGCAGCCCAAGGCCACTGTTTCGGGAAACTCGCTTCGGAGGACGAGATGTCGATCCAGACGGACGAGATCAAGGCGATCAACGAGCGCATCGAGCGCGAGAGCGTGGTCGTCCAGACCATCACCGCCGAGGTCTCCAAGGCCATCGTCGGCCAGCAGTACCTGCTCCACCGCATGCTCGTGGGACTGCTCGCGGACGGGCACATCCTGATCGAGGGCGTGCCGGGCCTGGCCAAGACCTACGCGGTCAAGACGCTCGCGTCCGCGATCCGCGCGAAGTTCCAGCGCATCCAGTTCACGCCCGACCTGCTGCCGTCCGACATCATCGGCACCATGATCTACAACCAGCGCACCGGCGAGTTCGTGACCAGCAAGGGGCCGGTGTTCGCGAACCTGATCCTCGCCGACGAGATCAACCGCACCCCCCCCAAGGTGCAGAGCGCGTTGCTCGAGGCGATGCAGGAGCACCAGGTCACGATCGGCGAGCAGAGCTACAAGCTGGACGACCCGTTCCTCGTGCTCGCGACCCAGAACCCGATCGAGCAGGAGGGCACCTACCCGCTGCCCGAGGCGCAGCTCGACCGCTTCCTCTTGAAGATCAAGGTCTCCTACCCGAGCCGCGAGGAGGAGCGCGAGATCGTCGAGCGCATCGCGGTGACCGGCGCGCCGGCGACGGTGCCGGTGGTCTCGCCCGGCGACATCTTGAAGGCGCGCGAGCTGTGCAAGTCGATCTACATCGACCGCAAGCTCAAGGACTACATCCTCGACCTCGTCTTCGCCACGCGCGAGCCGGAGAAGTTCGGGCTCGCGGAGTTGAAGCCGCTGATCCGCTTCGGCGCCTCGCCGCGCGCCTCGATCAACCTCACGGTGGCGTCGCGCGCGATGGCGTTCCTGCGCCGGCGCGGGTTCGTGATCCCCGAGGACGTGAAGGAGCTGGCCGCCGACGTGCTCCGCCACCGCATCATCCTGAGCTACGAGGCGGAGGCGCAGGAGATGACGACGGATGACGTCATCCAGCGGATCCTGGCCTCCGTCGAAGTGCCCTGATGCTGTCGGCTGACTTCCTGAAGAAGCTGCGCCGGATCGAGCTCCACACCCGGAAGATCATCAACTCCACGTTCGTGGGCGAGTACAAGTCCACGTTCAAGGGGCAGGGCATGGAGTTCATCGACGTGCGCGAGTACCTGCCCGGCGACGACGTGCGCTCGATCGACTGGAAGGTGACGGCGCGCATGGACAAGCCGTTCGTGAAGAAGTTCGTCGAGGAGCGCGAGCTGACGGTGATCCTGTGCGTCGACGCCTCGGGCTCGGGCTACTTCGGCACGCGCTCGCAGTTCAAGCTCGAGCAGGCGGCGCAGGTGGCGGCGACGATCGCGTTCTCGGCGGTGACGAACAACGACAAGGTGGGGTTGCTGTTCTTCACCGACGAGGTGGAGCGCTTCGTGCCGCCGCGGAAGGGCAAGCAGCACGTGCTGCGCCTGATCCGCGACATCCTGCTGTTCCAGCCGTCGCGGCGGGGTACGAACCCCACGGCGGCGCTGGAGTTCGTGATGCATCTCCTGAAGCAGAAGGCGATCGTGTTCCTGATCAGCGACTTCCTCGGGCCGGGATGCGCGCCCGAGCGCGTGCGCATCCCGCTCGGGATCGCGGCGAGGCGCCACGACGTCGTCGCGGTGCCGATCACCGATCCTGCCGAGCGCGAGCTGCCGCGCGTGGGCCTCGTGGACCTCGAGGACATGGAGACCGGCGAGCGGGTCACCGTGGACACCTCGCGTCCGGCGCTCCGCAAGCGCTACGCCGACCACATGCGCGGCATGGAGGAGCGGCGCGACCGGCTGTTCCTGCAGCTCGGCATCGACTGCATCCCGCTCGCCACCGACGAGGACTTCACGCCCAAGCTGCACAAGTTCTTCCAGCTCCGCGCCCGGCGCTTCCACTGACATGACGCTCGCCACGCTCGCTCTCACGATCGCGCTCGCGGGCGCCGCGCCGGCAGGCTCCGCGCCCGCGACGGCTGCTCCCGCAACGGCTACGCCCGCGGCCTCGGCGCCGGCGATCACCCCGCCGCCCGCGCGCCCGACGGCCGCCGCACGCGAGAAGGGCCCCGATCGCATCGAGACGCGCGTGCCCACGATGCCGCGGCTCACCGTGGGCGATCGCTTCTTCGTCAGCTACGTCGTGACCACGGAGCATCCGAGCCTGGTCACGGGCCCGCTCGCGGACTCCATGGGCGCGTTCGTGGTCGTGAAGCAGGACCGCAAGACCGCGCGCCGCGGCGACCTCGACGAGACCACGTACAAGCTCGGGATCGCCTGCTTCGAGCCGGGGCGCCAGACCTTGCCCGGCCTGCGCTTCACCGTGAGCTTCGGCTCGCGCGGCGACACGCTCACCGGCGACACGGTGGCCGTGACCATCGCCAGCGTGCTGCCCGACTCGATGAAGGACGTGCGCGCCTTGAAGCCGCCGGAGACATTCCCCAACTACTGGGCGTGGCTCGTGCCCGCGATCGTGCTGCTGGTCGTGATCCTCGCCTGGCTGGCGTGGAAGCTCGCGCGCCGGCTCCGGCGCCTGCACGAGGCGCTCCCGCCGCCGCTCCCGCCCTGGGAGGAGGCGCTCGGCGCGCTCGACCGGCTGCCGTGGCGCGACTGGCTCGGCGACGGTCAGTTCAAGCGCCTCTACTACGCGCTCTCCGAGATCCTCAAGCGCTACCTCGAGCGCCGCTACGGGTTCGACGCGGTCGAGCAGACCACGACCGAGCTGCTGGCGAGCATGCGCGCGCAGAAGCTGCCGATGCGCGACGAGATCTCGCGCTTCTTCGCGCGCTGCGACCTGGTGAAGTACGCGAAGACCGTGCCGCCCGAGGACGAGGCGGAGCGCGCGCTGGAGCAGCTCCGCGACTTCGTCCTCAAGACCACGCCCGCGCCCGAGCCGGTGAAGCCGGTCGCGGCGGGGCAGCCCGCGCCCGCGACAGCCGGGGGAGGCTCCTGACATGCGCCTCGCCTCGCCCGCCTATCTCTGGCTGCTCGTCCCGATCGTTCTGCTCGTCTGGCTCGAGCTCGGCAAGCGCACCGCCACGGTGCGCTTCTCGGATGCCGGGTTCCTGCGCCAGCAGCAGGGCTTCGGCCGCTGGCTGCGGCTCGTGGTGCTGGCGCTCAACGTCGCTGCCCTCGTGCTCGCGGTGGTGGCGCTCGCACGTCCGCAGCGCGGACGCGTGTTCGAGGAGATCGAGTCGCACGGTGTCGACATCATGCTCTGCCTCGACATCTCCGAGTCGATGTCGGCGCCGGATCTCCAGCCCGACCGCATCACTGCCGCCAAGATGCGCGCCGAGGAGTTCGCGGCGGGGCGGAGCGGTGACCGCATCGGGCTCGTCGTGTTCGGCAACGGCGCCATGACGCTGTGTCCGTTGACGCTCGACCGCGAGGTCCTGAAGGCGGTGATCGACCGGCTCAAGATCGGCACGCTGGACGGCACGCGCACCGCGATCGGCATGGGGCTCGCCAATGCCGTGTCGCGGCTCAAGAACTCGGCGGCGAAGGAGAAGGTGGTCATCCTGCTGACGGACGGCGTCAACAATGCCGGCGAGGTGGAGCCGATCACCGCGGCGCGGCTGGCGCAGACCTACGGCATCAAGGTGTATTGCATCGGCGTCGGCTCGCAGGAGCCGGTCCAGGTGATGGTGAACGACCCGTTCTGGGGCCAGCGGCCGCAGACCGTGCAGGCCGACTTCGACCTGAAGACGCTCGAGGACATCTCCACGCTGACCGGCGGCCACACCTACACCGCCGGGGACGCGGTGGCGCTCAAGCACATCTACGACGAGATCGGCCGCATGGAGCCCACGCACTTCAAGGCCACGCACCACACCGTGTACTCGGAGAAGGCGGGCCTGTTCTTGCTGCCCGCAGCACTGCTGTTCCTGACCGGCGCGCTGGTCCCGGCGCTCCTGTGGCGGAGGCTGCCGTGATCCATTGGGGCGCCCCGCAACTGCTATGGCTCCTGGGGCTGGTGCCCGCGCTCGCGGCGCTGCTCGTGCTCGGTGCCTGGCTCAAGCGCCGCGCGCTCCGGCAACTCGCCGACCCGACGCTGGTGCCGCGTCTCACCGACAGCCGCAGCGCGCGCTGGTCGGCGGCGAAGGTGGCGTGCGTGCTCTCGGGTCTCGTGTTCATGATCGTCGCCGCGGCACGCCCGCAGTGGGGCGAGAAGCTCCAGGTGGTGAAGGGCCGCGGCATCGACGTGGTGATCGCGCTCGACGCCTCGCGCAGCATGCTCGCCACCGACATCCCGCCCAGCCGGCTCGAGCGCGCGAAGGTGCAGATCGCGTCGCTCCTCGACAACCTCTCCGGCAACCGCGTCGGCATCGTGGCGTTCGCGGGCACGGCGCAGATCATGTGCCCGCTCACGACCGACGTGGAGGCGGCGAAGCTCTACCTGGACATCATCGACCCCACGAACATGCCGGTGCCGGGCACGAACATCGAGCACGCGGTGCAGGCTGCCGCATCGTTGTTCGGCCCCAGCGAGGACGCCTCCAAGGCGCTCGTGCTCATCACCGACGGCGACAACCTCGACGGCGACCCCGCCCAGGCCACGCGCATCGCCATGGCGGAGCACATGCGGCTCTTCGCGGTGGGCGTGGGCACGCCCGAGGGCTCGACGATCCCCGAGGCCGGAAACTCGGGCACGAGCTACCAGAAGGACGAGAACGGCAAGATCGTGATGTCGCGCCTGGGCGAGCGACTGCTGCTGGTGATGGCGAAGGCCACCGATGGTCGCTATTTCCGCTCGGAGAGCATCAACCTGGGCGAGTTGGTCGGGGCGCTCGACCAGGTGCAGAAGAAGGCGATCACCGGCGGCGAGTACGTGGAATACGAGGAGCGCTACCAGACGTTCCTTCTCATCGCGTTTCTATTGCTGTTCGCGGGGACGCTGATCAGCGACCGCCGCGGCGCCTGGTTCCCGGACGCGGCGCGCGGGCTGCGCGGGCTCACGAAGCTGCTGCCGCGCGGCCGCACGCCGTCGCGCCTCGCGATGCTGCTGGTGCTCGCCGGGATCCTCGCCGCCTCGCGCGCCGGCGCCGACGTGGGCTCGAGCATGCGGCGCGGCCTCGAGTTGGAGAAGCAGGGGAAGCTCGCGGACGCGGCGAAGGCCTACCAGGAAGCGCTGGTCCTCGAGCCGGACAACGTGCGCATCCGCTACGATCTCGGCCGCGTGCTCTACCAGCAGAAGCAGTTCGACGACGCCGCGGACCACTTCCAGCTCGGGCTCCTCTCCAAGCAGAAGACGGTGCGAGCCCATGCGCTCTACAATCTCGCCAGCACCCACTTCAAGCAGGGCAAGCTGGACGAGGCGATCGCGGGCTATTCGCTGGCGCTGATCCAGGATCCGAGCGACCTCGAGGCGAAGCAGAATCTGGAGCTGTGCTGGAAGATCAAGAAGGACATGCAGCAGCACCCGGACACCTCGAAGAAGCAGCAACCCCAGCAACAGCCCCAGCAGCAGCCGCAGCAGCAGCCCCAACCGCAGCAGCAACAGGCGCAGGCGCAGCCGGCGCCCAAGGGCTCGATCCCCAAGGACCAGGCGGACCGCATGCTGCAGGCCCTCCAGAGCAAGGAGCGCGAGAACCTGAAGAAGCAGCCGAAGCCGCCGCAGTCGGGCGCCCCGGGAGGGAAGGACTGGTGAGGCGACTCGCCGCTCCGTTCCTCGCGCTATGCCTGCTCGCATCGCTCGCCGCCGCCTCGCGCGCGGGCGACATCGAGTTCACGGCCTCCGTGGACCAGACCACGGTGGGCCTGGGCGAGCAGTTCCAGCTCGTGCTCTCCGTGCGCGGCGAGGACATGCTCTCGGTGCCGCAGCCCTCGCTCCCGGCGATGCCGGCGATCGACGTGCTCGGGCGCTCGAGCTCCCAGTCCACGAACATCTCCTTCATCGGTGGGCAGATGAAGAAGGAGGCCACGGTCAGCTTCATCTACGCGCTGGCGGCAAAGCAGCTCGGGAAGCTCACGATCCCCGCGGCCACGCTCAGCTACCAGGGCCGCACCTACTCGACCCAGCCCATCGAGCTCACGGTGGAGAAGTCCCCGCAGGGCCAGGCGACCCCGATGCAGGGTGCGCCGGGCGGGCCGGGCGTACCCCAGACGCGCTCGCAGATCCCGCTCGAGGGGAACCTCTACCTGTCGGTGACCACGAGCCGGCGCTCGGTCTACGTGGGCGAGCCGATCGCCATCGACATCGCGCTCTACACCCGGTTCCAGGTCGAGAACGGCGGCTGGGCCGTGGCGCCGACGTTCGATGGGTTCTGGAACGAGAAGGTGTTCGATGCGGACCGGTTCGACTTCGTGCGCAAGACGATCGACGGCCGCACCTTCGGCGTCGCGGACCTGAAGCGAGCGGTGCTGTTCCCGATCTCGCCCGGCGAGGCGACGATCAAGTCGATGGGCTTCAACGTCGCCGTGGTGCAGCAGTCGCAGAGCATCTTCGACATGCTCGGGAGCACGCAGTCGCTGCGCGTGGACTCCAAGCCGATCACGATCAAGGTGCTGCCGCTGCCGGAGGCCGGGAAGCCCGCCGAGTTCACCGGCGGCGTGGGCCGGTTCACGCTCACGGGGACGCTCGACCACACCATCACCACGAACGGCGAGCCGGTGAACCTCACCGTGCGGCTCACCGGCACCGGCAACCTGCGCATGATCGAGCCGCCGAAGTTGGGGCTGGTCCCCGGGCTCAAGATCCTCACCCCCGAGACCAAGGATGACGTGCGCGTGGAGGACGGCTCGGTGCGCGGCACCAAGACGTTCCGCTTCCCGATCATCCCGCAGGGCGACGGCAAGTTCGAGGTGCCGGCGGTCACGGTCGCCTACTTCGATCCGGAGACGAAAGGCTACAAGAAGCTCTCCGTGGGGCCGTTCGCGTTCTCCGCGAGCGGCTCCGCGACCAGCGCCCCGGTGACCGAGGCTTCGGGTCTCAAGGTCCTGGGCACCGACATCGACTACATCAAGCCCGACGTCAC
>DATLUU010000182.1:0-2370 GCA_035577885.1 Verrucomicrobiia bacterium | reverse complement strand
GCCCGCCCGTGGCCCCGTAGCTCAGACTGATAGAGCAGCGGTTTCCTAAACCGCGTGCCACTGGTTCGACTCCAGTCGGGGCCACCACTCCTGCAAGGACTTGGGCGCTCGTGGCCGAGCACGCCGCTGAGGCCCATGGCGCAGCGGTGACACGCGATCCTTCAGGCCGAGCGGCGCTCCGTCTCCGGGATCTCGCTCGCCGGCACTTCGGAGCCCGCGACCTGGAGCGTGGTGCGATAGAACACCCAGAGCCCGATGGGGACGGCGAAGACGTACCGGTTGCGCGCCCACGGGAAGTGGATCGCAAGATACACTTGGATCGCGGCGATCACGGCGATCCCCGCGACGTCCACCCAGCCGAAGGACCAGGCGCGTGCGCGGAGCCACGTCCCGCACCGGCACTGGAACGGGCGGGTCTGCTCTGCCTGAGCGTAGCGGACCTCCGCGATCGGCCCCACGCCGAAGCGGCGCCTCTCGCGCAGGTTCCGGGCGAAGCGCTGGCCGAACGTGCTGTTCGCGGGCTTCGGCCGATTGAACGCGGTGTACACGAACCCGCATCGCGGGCACTCGTTGGCTCGCCTGGCTTCCATGTCGCCCTCGCTCGACATGAACGCACCGGGAACGGTGCGCTCGCACCCTACCGACATCGGCACGCGGACCGCGGAGATTCACGGCCAACGCGATCCCGCGTACCAAAGTCTCGACCTGCATTGATCGCGAGGAACTTGGAAGCCGTCTGGACGACTACGAAAGCGGCGCTGAGGCAGGCGCCGACTCACCCGCGACTCGAGGCCCGCCGGCTCCGTTCCAGCCGCGCCGCCTCCTGCTCGACGAGCGCGTCCGTGACCCGCGCGTAGCGCATCGTCGTCGTCAGATCGCGGTGGCCGAGGATGTGCTGCAGGACGGCCAGGTTCCCGCCGTGGGCGAGCCAGCGCATCGCGAAGGTGTGGCGGCAGCGATGGACGTGGAAGTCAGCGACGCCCGTGTACCGCTTGATCCGCCGCGAGAAGGATCCGGGGCTGTTGGCCGCGAAGGGCACGATCCGGTGGCCACCGCTCGCGATCTCCTCGAGGAGCACCGGGCTCAGCGGGACGCGCCGCAGGCGGCCCGACTTGGTGTTTCCGACCTCGAGCAGCGTTCCGCGCACGTCGGCTCGCGTCGCGCGACAGGCTTCCGCCCATCGCAGCCCTGTGCCGAGCAGGAACCTCAGCACGGACCCGCCGATCCCCGGGACGGCCTCCAACACGGCCACTTCGCGCTCGTCGAAGCCTCGCGGCGCGACCTCGGGGATCCTGGGCATGACGCGGGCGGGGAAGGGTGAGCGCTCGAGCAGGCCGACGCCCACGGCCCATCGTAGAAAGCACCGCAGGTCGCTCAGGATGTGCGTGACCGTGTAGGGGCTGAGGTTCCACATGTGCTCCAGCTCGAGGCGGAAATCGCGGATCACATCCTCGCTGACGTCCTCGAGGTGGAGCCCGACCAGTCCGGGCAGCACGTAACGCTGGTAGCGCGTCCAGGCAAGCTGCTGTCCCTTGGGGTTCCGGGTGGTGGCGATGTAGGTCGTGAACCAGCGAACCACCGCGTCGTAGATCGAAGTCCCCGGTGGTCCCGGACGCTCCGGAATCTCGGCGGGAGGGCCGGGCGCTCCATCGCCAGACCTGCGGCACTTGGCCACCACGGCGACACCTCCGGAAACAGGGGGCACGAGGGCCCTGCCGAACTCGGCCTGGCGCAACGGGCGCGGTCCGCCGTCGATTCCAGCGGCAAGTCCCGAGCCAGCCGCGCGCCGTCGCCGGCCTCCCGCCCGAGGCCGCCCTACTGACCGCGCCACATCGTCGCGCTCGACGAAATTACTGGTGACCCGTGTCATCTCCGTGACGTATGTTCCGCGGACCCTAGGCCGTCAGGGTGACGCGCGGGAAAGCGCGCCCATGACCAGAGGCGAGAGCGCGAGCACATCCGCTCCTCTCGCAGGCTCGGAGGTGACTCGGGGACCAGGGATCGGCGCGAGTACTCCGCAATCGACGCGTCCGCAGCCACCGGAACGCGACTTGTGTGAGGTTTCCATGCGCGCTCGTTTACTACCCGTCGTGCCCGTACTGCTGCTGAACCTCGCGACATCGTTGGCCTTCGCGGCGCCGCGTGCGCAGCAGGTACCCGTGAGCGGCACGGCGCTCGCTGCGTTCTTCGCCTCGCAGGGGCAGGCAATCAACGTGAACGCGGACCAGTTGAACCTCCAATCACTGAGCGTCGCCGCGGGCACCAACTTCGAGGTGCACTCGTTCGGTCCGCAGGCCACGGCGACCAGCGTCGGCACGTACAACTCGAACGGTGGGAAGAAGACCCCGCCCGCGCTCTACACGGTGCTCT
>DATLUU010000181.1:0-4096 GCA_035577885.1 Verrucomicrobiia bacterium | reverse complement strand
CCTGTGTTCCCTCCGAGGCCGCGCGGGCGCGGCGACTGGCGGTCTGGAATGGCGTCGGGTCCCAGGACCCTCGACCTTGTGGATGCGGACCGCGGCCTGGGGCTCGGTCCCGTGAAGTGGACTTCGACTCGATCCGGCATTCCGGCCGGGTGTTGCGACCGGCCAACTGGGCCGGTGAAACGCTCAGGCGCCCGCAAACGCCGCGATCGCCTGCTCCTCGGTGTCGTGGTGGTCGAACACCATGATCAGCTTGGTCATGGTGAACAGGTCCTTGATGCGCTTGCCGAGCGCGCACAGCTTGATCTCGCCGCCGCGCCCCTTGTAGTTCGCGTACCCGCGCATGAGCACGCCGATCGCCACCGAGTTGAGCGCTTCGCACTCGCCCAGGTTGAGGATCAGCATCTTGTTGCCCGCGGCGGCCTCGCCCATGATCGCCTTCTCGAGTTCGTCCGTCTCGCTGTCTCCGAAGAATCGCCCCTTCGCGGCCAGCACGACGATGGTGCGCACTTCACGACGCTTCAAGGCCACGGCCGGCTTCCCCCACGAGCCTCAGACGGACTCCCGTTCGGCAAAGCTGGCGATGGCCTGCTCCTCGGTCGGGTAGACGTCGAAGACCAGCGACAGCTTGGTGATGACGAAGATGTTCTCGATGCGCTTGTCGACGGCCGCGAGCTTCATCTGCCCGCCGCGGCGCGAGTACGACGAGTGCGCTGAGATCAGCGCCCCGAGCGCGGTGGAGTTCAGGTGCTGCGTCTCGGACAGGTTGATGACGAGGTGCTTGTTGCCCTCCTCGACCAACTGCTTGATCGCGCGCTCCAACTCCTCCGTCTCCTCGCCGCCCGTCAGGTAGCCCTTCGGCGTGAGGATGTGGATCGCTCCTACCTGACGGCTCTTCAATGTCGACATCCGCACCCTCCCGCTCCCGTGTTCGCGTTCCGCTCACTGCGTCGACTTCGGCGCCGCCTTCTGCAGGATCTCCTTGCCCTTCTTCGCATTCGGCTCGTTCGGATCGATCGCCAGGACCCTGTCGTAGTACTCGAGCGCTTTCGCCTTGTTCCCCGCGTTCTGGTACGCCTGGCCGCACCAGATGAGCGACTGCTTGTTGGTCGGGTCGATGGCGATGGACTTCTCCAGATACGGGATCGCGCCCAACCAATCCTTCTTCTTCAGGTGATCGAAGCCGATCTGCTGATAGGCCGTCGCGGCGTTCTTGCTCGTGCTGTCCACGGCCACCACGGCCTTGAACTCGTCGAGCGCCGCCGCCGTGGAATCTGCGCCGCAGTTGGTCGGACAACCCGGGTACGCTTGCATCAGCGTCACGGCCAGCCAGAAGTGCCGCTCGCCCTTGGTCGGGGCGATCGTCGCCGCCTGGCGAAGGTCCGCGAGGGCCTCCGGGAACTGCTTCAACTCCTTGTGGCACAAGCCCCGGTAGTAGTAAGCCTCGTCGTTGCTCGGGTCAAGCGCGATCCGGCGCGTCAACGTGCCGGCGGCGGTCGCGAAACCCGCGCGTGCGGCGACCGTGTCCTTGCTGGCGGCGACGGCGGCGCGGTACTGCGCCTTGCCCATTTCCAGCAGCGCGAACTTGGCGTCGTTCGAGGTGGAATCCCTCTCCACCAGCGCGCGGTACATGGAGTCGGCGGCCGCATTGTTGCCCGAGATGGCCTGCACCTGGGCGAGCTTGAGCATGTCGGCCGAGTTCGGCTCGCCCTTCTGCACCGCCGCCAGCGCGCCGTTCCAGTCCTTGGCGTCCACGAGCGCGCGGAACATCACCGTGTACATGTCCTTCGACTTGTCGCCCAGGCTCTCCGCCTTCTTCATCGCCGCCAGCGCCGCGTCCTTCTCGCGTAGGTAGTAGAGGTCGCGGCCGAGGAGCGACCAGCCGCGGGCGTCGTTCGGCGCCAGCTGCGTGTACTTCTCCAGGTGCGGGCGGGCCTCGGCGTAGTAGCGCGGCTGGGCCTGGCCGGCGCGGTAGTAGATATCCCCGAGCGCGAGCTGGGCGCCGGCGTAGTCCGGGTTCGCCTGTGCCACCCACTGGTACTGGGCGATCGCGTCGTCGTAGCGCTGGTCGAACGCGAGCGCGCGGCCGAGCGCGAAGCGCAGGTCGATGTCGGTGGAGTCGAGCGAGACGGCCTTCTCATACGACGGGATCGCCAGCGATCCGATGCCGCGCTTGAGGTAGAAGTCGCCGAGCGCCTTGTTCGTGATCGGGTCGTCGGGAGCGGCCTCGCTCGCCTGGGTGAAATAGATGCCGGCGTCGCGCAGCGAATCGCGGGTCATCTCCACGTTCCCCAGCGCCACGAGGAAGCGTGGCTTCCACTTGCCCCAGTTGAGTCCCGGTTGGAGCGCCGCCACCGCCTGGTCGTACTTCTTCAACTGGCTCAGGCAGTCCCCCAGCGCCAGCTGCGCGTCGGGATACTTGTGATCCAGCTCGACCGCGCGCTGGAACTCGGGCAGCGCCGTGTTGCAGTCCTCGTTGCGCCGCGCGCACTCGCCAGCGCCCCAGTGCGCGAGCGCCAGGTTCGGGTCCATCTTCTGCGCGAGCTGGAACTGCTCCAGCGCCTTGTCGAAGTTGTGCCGGCGCAGCCACACCTGCCCCACCCCGGCTCGCCCCTCCGCGTAGCCCTGGGCAGCCGCCTTCTCGAACAGCTGGATGGACTGGTCGAGCTGGCCGGCGGCGAGCGCGTTGCGGGCGTCCTTGAGGTCGTCCGCGCGGGCGGTCGCCGCGGACATGGAGGCGAGTACCGCGAAGGCGAGAACCGCGTGGCGCGCGGTCGGCGAGGTTCTGCGGGTTCGGGTGTTCATCATGGCCGGAGTGAGCGGCTCCTTTATCAGTGGCTGCCGAGCATGGGCGAGCGGTGGACGAAACGAAGCGGGACCGCGGTCGGCACGCGGCCGCTCTCGAGCACGAGCTGCTGGCCGGGCTGGCTCGCCACGTAGGTGACGAACCCGCCCGCGAGCCGGGGACCGTGCGTGCGGATATAGAGGTTGAAGAACAGCGTCAGAGGATACTGGCCGCTGTGCACGGCTTCCATATCGGGTTCGCTGTAGCCGAGCCCCTCCAGGGGCGCGATCGCCAGCGCGCGCACGCCCGGTGCGGCGGCGAGCGCCAGCGGCACCACCCCGATCGCACCCGGCGTGCGCGCGACGTGCGCGGCCACGGCGGAATCCGAGGCCTCGACCTCCGAGGGCGCCTTCATCTCCGCCCCGTCCATGACGCGCTGCGAGAACGCGCGCGCGAGGTCGGAGGCGAGCGGCGGCAGCACCGGCACGATGGCGGCGTCGGGACCGCCGAACGCCGACCAGCGGCGCGCCTCGCCGAGCCAGATCTTCCGCGCCTCGCCGACGGTGAGGTTGTGGACCGGGCTCGCCTCGGGCACGACCAGGCAGATCGCGTCCTGGGCGACGCGATGTCCCTCGAGCTCGATGCCCGCCTGTCTCGCCATGTTGCGCTCCTCGTCTTCCAACTCCCGGCCCGCCGCCGCCAGGTCGGCGCGTCCGCCCAGCAGCGCCCCGAGCACCTGTCCCGAGGACTCCGGTGGCCGGAGCTCCAGCACCGCCTGGGGATAGCTGGACCGGAACGCCGACGCTTCCAACAGCACCAGCGCCCGTGCGTCCGGCGAGGCGGCGATCGAGATACGCCCACTCGTCTCGGTGTCTTCCACGAGCGATCCGCCACTCCGGCGCATGCATCCCGCGCCGCCGAGCGCGAACCCGATCAGGAGAGCGGCGGTCAGCAGCACGCCGACACCGGGGGCGCACACCGGCCGCGCGCGACCGGGGCCCCGGAAAACGAAGTGCGGAAAGCTTATCGAGGCGTGTCCGAACATGTCAATGGAAGGCTCTGGCGCAGCCATTCCATCCATCGTGGCGGAGCGCGAGCCGGCGGACACTAGGAAGCTGTATGGGGAGTGTCAAGAATCCGGGGATTCCCACCACAACGCCCGGCGGCTACGGGGTGAGCCGGTAGAGCATGCGCGCGAACGCCGCGCTCTCGCGCACGTGCTCGAGCCCGGCGAGCCAGGCGAGCGTGCGCTCGACGCCGATGCCGAACCCCGAGTGCGGCACGCTGCCGTAGCGGCGCAGGTCCTTGTACCAC
>DATLUU010000180.1:0-5852 GCA_035577885.1 Verrucomicrobiia bacterium | reverse complement strand
ACGGCCGGCGCTACAACCGTGACACGCTCGAGGTGGGCTACCGCGGCCGCTCCATCGCCGACGTGCTGGAAATGACCGTGGAGGAGGGGCTCGAGTTCCTGGGCGCGGTCCCGGTGCTGCGCCGCAAGCTCGAGACGCTGCGCGACGTGGGATTGGGCTATATTCACCTCGGTCAGTCCGCGACCACGCTCTCGGGTGGTGAGGCGCAGCGCGTCAAGCTCGCGACCGAGCTGTCCCGGGTGGCGACCGGCCGCACGCTCTACGTGCTCGACGAGCCCACGACCGGGCTCCACTTCGAGGACGTGCGCGTGCTGCTGGACGTGCTCCAGGCGCTGGTCGAGCGCGGGAACACCGTGCTCGTCATCGAGCACCACCTGGACGTGATCAAGTGTGCGGACTGGTTGATCGACCTGGGACCTGAAGGTGGCGACCGCGGCGGCACCGTCGTGGCCGCCGGCACCCCCGAGGCGTTGGCGCGCGCGAAGGGGTCGCACACGGGAGCGGCCCTGCGCCAGGTATGGAAGCCCTGATGACGACGACGGCAACGACGGCGGCGCCCGGACGCACCGCCAGCCGCACCCGTACGATGAAGGCCGTGGTCAAGGCCGCGGCGGCACCCGGCGCCGAGATCCGCGACGTCCCCGTTCCCACCGCCGGCCCCGGCGAGGTGCTGTTGCGCGTGCTGCGCGCCGGCGTCTGCGGCACCGACCTCCACATCTGGAGCTGGGACCGCTGGTCGCAGGGGCGCCTGAAGCCGCCGGTGACGCTCGGCCACGAGTTCGTGGGCGAGATCGTGGAGCGCGGCGCTGGGGTGACGAACCTGAACGTCGGCCAGCGCGTGTCGTGCGAGAGCCACATCGTCTGCAACCACTGCATCGCCTGCCGCACCGGCAACGGTCACGTGTGCGAGAACACGCGCATCCTCGGCGTGGACGTGAACGGCGGATTCGCCGAGTTCGTGGCGGTGCCGGCGGTCAACTGCTGGCACGCGCCGGCCGGCATCCCGCTCGAGGTGGCGGCGGTGATGGAGCCGTGCGGGAACGCGGTGCACACCGCGTTCGCCGGGCCGCTCTCGGGCTGCAGCATCGCGGTCACCGGCTGCGGGCCGATCGGGCTGTTCGCGATCGGCGTCGCGCGCGCCGCGGGCGCCGCGCACGTGTTCGCCTCGGACGTCTCGCCCTACCGGCTCGAGCTCGCGCGTGCGATGAAGGCGGACGCGGTGGTGGACGCGCGCACGGAGAAGCTCACCGAGCGCGTGGCGCAGCTCACGAACGGCCGCATGCTCGACGGCGTGCTGGAGATGAGCGGCAACCCGATCGCGGTGCGCGAAGGGCTGAACGCGCTGCGCATGGGCGGTCGCTTGAGCATGCTCGGGCTCCCCACCGAGCCCTACGAGCTGGACTGGAACCGGCTCGTGATCTTCAAGGGGCTCACGATCCACGGCATCATCGGCCGCCGCATGTACGAGACCTGGTTCCAGATGGACCAGCTCCTGGGCTCGGGCCGGCTGGACCTGAAGCCCGCGATCACGCACGTCATGCCCATGGAGCGCTTCGACGAGGCGATCGCGCTGCTGCGCGACGGCAGGGCGGGAAAGGTCGTGCTCGTGCCCTGGGGAGAGAAGGGATGAGAGGGGAGAAACGCTGACCATGTTCGAGCAGATGAAGCCGGTGATCGAGGCCGAGCTGCAGAAGATCAAGGACGCCGGGCTGTGGAAGGGCGAGCGCGTGCTCACCTCGCCGCAGGGCCCCGAGGTGACGCTCGCCGACGGCCGGCGCGTGCTGGTGTTCTGCGCCAACAACTACCTCGGACTTTCGTCCCATCCGAAAGTCCTCGAGGCCGCTCACCAGGCGCTCGACAGCCGCGGCCACGGCCTGTCCTCCGTGCGCTTCATCTGCGGCACGCAGGACATCCACGTCGCGCTGGAGAAGAGAATCGCCGAGTTCGTGGGCGCGGAGGATGCGATCCTCTACGCCGCCTGCTTCGACGCCAACGGCGGCGTGTTCGAGCCGCTGCTCGGGGAGGCGGATGCGATCATCTCCGACGAGCTGAACCACGCCTCGATCATCGACGGCATCCGCCTGTGCAAGGCCAAGCGCTGGCGCTACAAGAACAACGATATGGCCGACCTCGCGCGCTGCCTCGCCGAGGCGGACGCGCAGGGCTGCCCGCAGAAGCTGGTGGTGAGCGACGGCGTGTTCAGCATGGACGGCACCATCACCAACCTGAAGGCGATCGTCGAGCTGGCGGAGAAGCACCGCGCCATGGTGATGATCGATGAGTGCCACGCCACCGGGTTCGTGGGCAGGACCGGGCGCGGCACGCCGGAGCTGCACGGCGTGCGTGGCCGCGTCGACATCATCACCGGCACGCTGGGGAAGGCGCTCGGCGGTGCGCTGGGCGGCTTCACCGCGGCGCGCAAGGAGATCGTGGCGCTGCTGCGGCAGCGCTCGCGGCCGTATCTGTTCTCCAACACGCTGCCGCCCTCGGTCGTGGGCGCGGGCATCGCGGTGTTCGACCTGCTGTCGCAGACCACCGAGCTGCGCGACCGGCTGGAGGCGAACACGAAGCGCTTCCGCGCCGGAATGGTCGCCGCCGGATTCGACATCAAGCCCGGCGAGCACCCGATCGTGCCCATCATGCTCTACGACGAGAAGCTGGCGCACACGCTGGCGGCGAAGCTCCTGGAGAAGGGCATCTACGTGATCGGGTTCTCGTTTCCGGTGGTGCCGAAGGGCCTCGCGCGCATCCGCGTCCAGCTCTCCGCCGCGCACACGAACGAGCACATCGACCGCGCGGTCGCCGCGTTCGCCGAGGCGGGGAAGGATCTGGGCGTGCTGGGGAAGGCGGCCGCGCGCTAGCGCGACAACGCGGCAACGGCGGCGCGTTCGAAGGCAAGTGGTTCGGGCGTAGTGGCTTGACCCGCTCCGAGCGGGGCCGCTAACGTGCCGCGGTCCAAACTCTGCGGAGGATGTGCTTGGAACCCAGCACCGCGCTGAAACGCACGCCGTTCCACGAGTTCCACCGCGCCGCCGGCGCGAAGCTCGTGGATTTCGCGGGCTTCGAGATGCCGGTCCGTTACACCGGCGACGTGCGCGAGCACCAGGCGGTGCGGAACGCGGTCGGGCTCTTCGACATCTCGCACATGGGCGAGTTCGAGGTGCGCGGCGCGGAGTCCGCCGCCTGGCTCGACCACATGGTCACGAACCACGTCGGCGCGCTCGCCGTCGGCCAGGCGCTCTACTCGCCGATGTGCCGCCCCGACGCCGGAATCGTCGACGACCTCCTCGTCTACCGCTACGCCGACCACCACATGGTGGTGGTGAATGCCGCGAACCTCGCCAAGGACTTCGCCTGGCTCGCCGAGCACAAGCCGGCGGGCGTCACGCTCACCGACCGCTCCGACGACACCGCGCTGCTCGCGGTCCAGGGTCCGAAGGCCGCGGACGTGCTGCGCGGCCACATCCCGCCGGCGGCGCTGGAGCTGGGCTACTACCGGTTCACGACCGGGGAGCTGTTCGGCATCCCGGGCACGATCTCGCGCACGGGCTACACCGGCGAGGATGGGTTCGAGCTGTATTTCGAGCCCAAGCACGCGGCCACGGTGTGGAACGGCCTCGTGGCGGCGGGGAAGCCGCACGGGCTCGAGCTGATCGGGCTCGGCGCCCGCGACACGCTGCGTCTCGAGATGGGCTACATGCTCTACGGGAACGACATCGACGACACCACCACGCCGCTCGAGGCGGGGCTCGGCTGGACGGTGAAGCTGGCGAAGGGCGAGTTCCACGGCCGCGACGTCCTGCAGCGGCAGAAGGCCGAGGGCGTGAAGCGGAAGCTGGTCGGCTTCCAGCTCGATGGCCGCCGGGCTCCGCGCCATGCGATGAGCATCTCCAGCGCTGGCCGCGCCGTGGGAGCGGTGACGAGCGGCACGCACAGCCCCAGTCTCGAGCGCCCGCTCGGCATGGGCTACGTGGAGACGGCGCTGGCCGCGAACGGTACGGCCCTGGACATCGAAGCGGGTTCGACGAAGCTGGCCGCCCGGGTGACGGCGCGGCCGTTCTACACGCGCGGCAGCCACCGCTCGTGATCCGGTTGGAGGCGACGTGACCTTTCCCGACGAGTTGCGCTACACGACGGAGCACGAGTGGGCCCGCGAGCAGGGCGGCCTCGTCACCGTGGGCATCACCGGCTACGCCACCGAGCAGCTGGGCGACGTCGTGTTCGTGGAGCTGCCGGCCGTGGGCCGGAAGCTCGAGGCCGGAAAGCCGTTCGGTGTGGTCGAGGCGGTGAAGACCGTGAGCGATCTCTACGCGCCGATCGCGGGCGAGGTGGTGGAGGTGAACGCCACGCTCGGCGACGACCCGGCGGCCGTGAACCGCGAGCCGTATGGGACCGGCTGGATGGTGCGCATCAAGCCCAGCGACCCCGCCTCGGTGGCGAAGCTGCTCTCGAGCGCGGACTACGCGAAACATGTCGAAGGCGCACACGCGTGAGCAGCGAAGCGCTCGCGCGTGCGTGAACCCGACCCGGGTGCACACGCTTGAGCGTTGACGCCGGACCCGCGCCGGCGTCCGTGTCGTGGACGTTCGACCCGTGGCGTGAGCGGCCCCGCGTCGCCGCCATCGGCGCGCTCGCGGTGCTGGCGTTCTGGCTCGCGATCGTCTGGCTCCGCTTCCCGTTGGTGATCGCGGTGGCGCTGGGGGGCATGGCCGCAGTACCGCTGCTGCCCGCGTTCGTGCCCGCTGCCTGCAGCGTGAGCCCTGCCGGGGCCTCGCGCCGCGGGCTGCTCGTGACCGTGAGGCGGGCGTGGCGCGACGTGCGCCGCATCGACGACGTGCCCGTGGGCCTGCTGCTGTCGCCGTTCGCGCGGCGGGGCTGGCGCGATGCGACGCGCGCGCTCACGCTGCCCATGCCGGCGCCGCGGCGGGCGGAGCTGCGCGGGCTCGTGCGCGGGCTCTGGGGCGCGCATGGCGGCTGAGGCGCTCACCGACGACGACCGCGCGCTGCTCGAGCGACTGGCGCGCCGCGTGGTGGAGCTGCGGCTCGAGACGCCGGCGCTGCTCACGCTCGAGACCGCGCGCCCGCTCTCCGTGCTCGCGGGCCAGGCGATGCTGTTCTTCGAGCCGTTCGCGCAGGCGCTGTTCCGCCTTCCCGACTACCGGCGCATCGCAGCGCTGGTCGAGCGACGCGAGGCGATGGAAGCGCTGGCGGCGATGATCGAGCGCGCCGCGGACGAGCGTGAGCAGGCACGCGAGAAGACCGGGAAGAAGTCATGATCCCGGCGCCCGAGTCGATCCGCTCCATCCTCGCCACCGACTGCGGCTCGACCACGACCAAGGCGATCCTGATCGAGCGCGGGGCGGAGGGCTACCGGCTGGTCACGCGCGGCGAAGCGCCGACCACGGTCGAAGCGCCGTTCGAGGACGTGACGCGCGGCGTCCTGAACGCCGTGCGCGAGGTGGAGGAGCTGCGCGGGCGGAAGCTCCTGGACGGCGACAGGATCCTCACCCCGCAGCATGGCGATGACGGCGTCGACCTCTACCTGAGCACGTCGAGCGCCGGCGGCGGCCTGCAGATGATGGTCTCGGGCCTGGTGCTGCAGATGACGGGGGAGAGCGCTCAGCGCGCCGCGCTCGGCGCGGGTGCGATCGTCATGGACGTCATCGCGTTGAACGACGGCAGGCGCGCGCACGAGAAAGTCCGCCGGCTGCGCCAACTCCGCCCCGACATGATCCTGATGTCGGGGGGCACCGATGGCGGCGACGTGAAGCGGGTCGCCGAGATGGCGGAGATCCTGGTCGCGGCGGACCCCCGGGCGCGGCTCGGCGCGGGCTACGAGCTGCCGGTGATCT
>DATLUU010000179.1:0-2764 GCA_035577885.1 Verrucomicrobiia bacterium | reverse complement strand
GCCGATCCACACGTTCCAGAAGTACTGGCAGGAGCGCGGCTCGTTCCAGCACTCGGTGAAGAGCGTCGACCAGGCGTCGCTGGAGCTGGCGCAGCAGGAGGCGCGCAACATCCTGCGCGCGCGCCGCCACCAGCGCCCGGGGCAGAAGGACCATTTCGGCATCACCACCGCCGAGACCTGGCTCCAGCTCTACCGCACGCTCACCGGCGGCATCTTCGTGGTCTCGATCGGCGTCGCCGCGATCTCGCTGTTCGTGGGCGGCATCGTGATCATGAACATCATGCTGGTGTCGGTCACCGAGCGCACGCGCGAGATCGGCATCCGCAAGGCGCTGGGCGCCCGCCGCCGCGACATCCTCACCCAGTTCCTGGTCGAATCCACGACGCTGTCGCTCTCGGGCGGGGTCGTCGGCATCCTGATCGGCGCGTCGCTGGCGCTGCTCGTGGGGGCGGTGAGCCCGCTCCCCGCGGCGCTGAGCCTGGGCGCGATCGTGCTCGGGGTGATCATGAGCACGGGCGTGGGCGTGTTCTTCGGCTCCTACCCGGCCGCGCGCGCGGCCCGCCTCGATCCCATCGAAGCGCTGCGCTACGAGTGACGCCATGAGCCTCGGCTACCTGGTGCTGGAAACGTTCACGATCGCGCGCCGCGCGCTGACCGCGAACCGCATGCGCTCGATGCTGGCGCTGCTCGGCATCGTCATCGGCGTCGCCACCGTGATCGGCATGGTGTCGCTCATCAACGGCTTCCAGCGCTCGTTCCAGCAGAACATCCAGGCGTTCGGCAACAACACGCTCTACATCCGCCGCATCCGCCCCGGCATCCAGTTCAGCGGCGGCGTCCCGGACTCCCTGAAGCAGCGCAAGGCGTTCACGATCGACGACGCCAAGGCGATCCTCGCCCAGTCGCCGGCCGTGGCGGCGGTGAGCGTGTTCAAGTTCTCCTACCAGGACATCAAGCTCAGCTACCAGGGACGCACGACCAAGACCACGTTCATCTATGGCACGAACGAGGAGCTGCTCCGCACCCACGGCTACGACATGGCGCGCGGCCGGTTCTTCACCGAGCAGGAGGTGGAGGGAAACGCCAACGTCGTCGTGCTCGGCAAGGACACGCGCGAGGCGCTGTTCAAGGACGCCTCCGGCCTCGGCCGCACCGTGCGGCTGAACGGCATCCCGTTCACGGTCATCGGCGAGTTCTCGCCCAAGGGCCGCTTCTTCGGCGAGAACTTCGACGAGGTCGGCTGCATCCCGTACCCGCTCATCGACAAGTACTTCGGCGCGCCGCCCGAGGCGCCGCCGTGGTTCCCGAAGAAGGGCGAGCTGTTCCTGGACGCGGTCGCCGTGGCCCCGGAGCAGAGCGACCAGGCGATCCTCCAGATCACCGACGTGCTGCGCGTGCGCCGGCACCTGCCCAGCAACAAGGCGAACAACTTCGTGGTGTTCAGCGACGAGGCGTTCACCCAGCTCTACAACACCGTCACCGGCGGCATCTTCGCGCTCATGTTCCTGATCTCATCCATCGCGCTGCTGGTGGGCGGCATCGGGGTCATGAACATCATGCTCGTGGCGGTCACCGAGCGCACCCGCGAGATCGGGGTGCGAAAGGCGCTGGGCGCACCGAAGAAGGCGATCCTGCTGCAGTTCCTCCTCGAGGCGCTGCTGTTGACGGCCGTCGGGGGCGCCGCCGGCATCCTGCTCGGGGCCGGGGTGTCGTGGCTGGTGCGCGCCCTGTCGTCGCTGCCCACGTTCGTCTCCCCGTGGTCGGTGACCGTGGGGCTGTTCGTCTCCAGCCTGATCGGCGTGTTCTTCGGGCTCTACCCGGCGATGCGTGCGGCGCGGCTCGACCCGGTGGACTCGCTGCGCTACGAGTAGCCCGGCTCGACACCTCGAGCCCGATACGCCACGCTCGCCCGCATGTCGGCGTGGAGGCTGTTCCGCGAGACGCTCCGCATCGCCCGCCAGGCCCTGACCGCGAACCTCATGCGGTCGCTGCTCGCGCTGCTCGGCATCGTCATCGGCGTGGCGACCGTGATCGCGATGATGTCGCTCATCAACGGCTTCCAGCGCTCGTTCCAGAAGGGCATCCAGTCCTGGGGCAGCAACACCATCTACATCCGCACGTTTCGCCCCGGCGCGGCATTCGCGGGCCAGATCCCCGACAGCCTGAGGAAGCGCCGCGCGTTCACCATGGAGGACGCCGCCGCGATCCGCGAGCGCTGCCCCGCGGTCATCGCGGTGTCGCCGATCAAGATCGCGGCCGACAACATCCGGCTTTCGTACCGCGACCGCACCACGAAGACCACGACCGTGTTCGGCTCCGACGAGGGCATGCTGCGAACGCGCGGGTTCGACCTCTCGCGCGGCCGTTTCTACACCGCGCAGGAGGTGGACCACCGCGCCAACGTGGTCGTGCTCGGCAGCGACACGCACGACGTGCTGTTCAGGGACGCGGGCGGGATCGGTGAGACCGTGCACCTGAACGGCGTGCCGTTCACGGTCATCGGCGAGTTCGAGTCCAAGGGCCGCTTCCTCGGCAACAACTTCGACGAGATCGCCACCATCCCCTGGACCGTGGCCGACAAGTACTGGGCGCCCGGGCCCGACGCGCCGTTCTACATGACCAAGAAGGGCGAGGTGTTCCTGGACGCGATCCCGGTGGACGCCGAGCACACGGATCTCGCCATCGGCCAGATCCGCGCCGTGCTGCGGCTGCAGCGCCACGTGCCCGTGAACCGGTCGGACGACTTCGACGTCTTCAGCGACGA
>DATLUU010000178.1:0-2250 GCA_035577885.1 Verrucomicrobiia bacterium | reverse complement strand
CCGCCAGTTGCGGCCGACCGGGCCCGCCACCGACGCTTCAAGCACGACCCAAGCCGGTGAGGGTCACGCGCCGGCAAGAAGGCCGTTCAGAGCCGCGGCGGCAGGCCGTCGAGTCAATGACGCGCCGCGATCACCGACAAGGCCCTGCCTGGATGAGCGTTGTCCCGCGTCGCCTCTACTGCGCCTGGACCTTGAACGCTCACCCGGCGATGCCCCATAGTCCTTGACGTGACGAGCACTTGACCGCCCCCGAGGTCGCCGCGCCCCGTATGGGCTTCGGCGTGCTCACCGCGACCAGTGGAGGGCGCGACGTGAGATCGGTGGGCGAACGGCTGGCGGCGACCGGGATCGGGCGAGCCTTCGTCGAGCGCGACGATGCGTCGCGCGAGCAGCCGGCGTCGCTGGATGCGACCGGCCGGACACCCGCCCCGTGGCCCGAGTTCCACGTCGGTTGGATGTGCGCCGTGGCCGGCGTCGTCTGCGCGGTCGCGGTCCACCTGCTGCGCGTGGATCCGTTCCAGAACCCGGACAGCTACGCGTTCGTCGCCCTCGCGCGATCGCTGCTGGCTGGCCACGGATTGGTCTACCGCGAACCCATGTTCCCGAGCGTGCCGCTCTACGCGTTCCGCTCCCCGGGCTACGCCGCCTTCCTCGCCCTGGCCCTGATGCTCGGCGGTGTCACCGCGGCGGTGACGCTCCAGGGAGCGCTGTCGGGGGTCTCGGCCGCGCTCGTCGGCGATATCGCGCGACAGCTCGCCGGCCGGCGCGCCGCCTGGATCGCGTTCACGCTGCGGCTCGCCTGGCTCGCGGCCTGGTCGCACGCGGGGCAGCTCACGACCGAGTCGTTCTTCGAGTTCACGATGATCCTCACCGTGTGGCTCGCGCAACGCGCTGCCGCCCGGCGCAACGTCGCGTGGGCCGCGAGCGCGGGCGTCGTGGCCACCGTGTCGGTGCTCACGCGTCCCTCCGGCGTCGGACCGGTGGTGGCGATGGTGTGGTGGCTCGCGCGCCGCTTCCCGCGCGCGGCGATCGTGCTGGTTGCGACCGCGGTCCTCGTCTGGCTGCCGTGGCCGATCCGCAACTACGAGAGGCTGCACACGTTCGCGCCGTTCCTCACGATGGGGGGCGTGGCGCTGTGGGACAGCCACACCGAGCAGCCGACGATCGTGGCGTGGACGTACATGGCCGAGCACCCCGAGCTGGGCGAGGTGGGCTTCGACCGGCACTTCACCGCAGCCACGATCCAGCTGATCCGCGACGACCCGCCCGGTTTCGTCCGCCGCACCGCGCGCGCGGCGCTCGAGTACATGGGCCCGATCCGCGACCGCAGGCTGGACACCTGGCTCCATCGCTTCGCCCTGCTCGCGCTGTTGCCCGGCCTGTGGTGGGCGCCCGCCCGCGCCCGTCTGAAGCTCCCGGCGCTGGTCTGGCTGGCCTTCGGCGTGCCCATGATCCCGATCGTGGTCAACCTGCGCTACCGCTTCCCCGCCGAGTGGTGCGTCCTGATCGGCGCGGCGATCGGCCTCGACGCGCTGTGCCAGCACGCGGGCGGGCGCCGCGCCGCAATGCTCGGGGCCGCGGGCCTCGCCGCGTGCATCCTGTTCACGATCGCCGTCGGCAGGCCCTGAGCGAGAGCGGACCCGCGCGCCCTGCAACGCCCCTCGTGCACGACGCACGCGATCCACGGTCTCCCGCCCACACCTCCGATCACGCCATTGCGCGATTGGCCGGGTGTTCGTGCGTTTTCTCCGTGAACCGACGCCGCGCGGCACCCCACCTGCTATCCGAAGCCTGGCGCGGGACCGCAAGACGGCCCCGCCGCTCGGGCCGGGCCACGACGGCTCGTGCCCGGCGCCACGCTCACCGCTCGCCCCCTTCCGAGGTCTGCGTGCCGAAGCAGCGCCTGGGATTCGCCGCTTCGATCGTCGCGTTGGTCCTCGCGCAGGCCGCACCGGCGCGGGCCGCGGACGAGATCCACTGGACGATCGTCGGGCCGACCACGATCACGTTCGACTGGCGCGGCGCCGAGACCCAGATCCGCTACGGGCTCACGACGGCGTACGGGCTCACGACGAACGCGACCACGCCGAGCCCGCCGCCGTTCTCTTCGGCCGGGCCGTTCCAGGAGGCGCGGCTCACCGGGCTCCAGCCGAACGCGCTCTATCACTATTCGATCGGCAGCGGCCCGGACCATACGTTCCGCACCCCGCCGCCCCGCGGCAGCTCGGGCTTCACGATCTGCGCCGAGGG
>DATLUU010000177.1:0-5226 GCA_035577885.1 Verrucomicrobiia bacterium | reverse complement strand
CGGGCGACGCGCGAGGCGCGCGCGCTGCTCGGGGACCCGCCGCGTGGCCCCGTCGAGGTCGACCTCGCCTCGGTCGTCGAAGCGGCCATCGGCCCCTCGCGGGCGGACTCCCGCTAGGATCAGGGGGAGCCGGCCCAGCTCCCCGGCGCCGCCGTCCGCCCCGCCGCGGCGTCCTGCTTCCACAGCTCGCTCAGCGTGCGCAGCGCGTGTTTCGGCCTGCGATCGAGCGTGACCAGCCCGAACGGCCCGAAGAACGCGGGATAGTCGTTCGTGAACCCGCGGCGGTGGCGGTAGTCGGCCCAGCTCCACACCGCGCCGCCGCAGATCTCCGGCCGGTCGCGCACCGCCTGCCACACCGCGCCCACATAAGCGGCCTGGTAGTCCTCGCTGAACCGCGTGTCGCCGCCGCTGCCGGGGATGCCGATGGTGCCGAACTCCGAGAGCAGGATCGGCTTTCCCGGGAACATCCCGGCGATCTCGCCGAGCGCCTTCGCCGTGGGCACGCGCACGAGCAGATCCATGTCGTCGCGGCGCTCGGCGGTGGCGCCGTCCCACATGCCGAAATAGAGGTTCACCGCCACCAGGTCGGCGAGCGTGTACGCCGTCTGCTTCGCATACGAGCCGTTGGCGACGTAGGTCAGGAGCCGCGAGCGGTCGAGCGAGCGGGCGCGTCGGAGCAGCCGCTCCATCGCATGAACACCGAGCGAGTCGTAGGTCAGGCACTCGTTCGCCATGCTCCAGACGATGATGGAGGGGTGGTTCACGTCGCGCCGTATCATGCGCTCGAGCGCGTGCTCCGCCGAGTCGATGATGTGGTCGTTCTGGTACTCGGGCGGCGCCGGCGGGTGCCAGCTCGCGCGCCACCAGTTGAGCGGCACCTCCTCCATATAGAGGAGGCCCAACTCGTCGGCGATGCGCAGCGTCGTCGGACTCTGCGGGAAGTGCACGCGCACCAGGTTCGCGCCCGCGGCCTTGACCGCGGTGAGGTCGGCGCGGATCGCCGACTCGCTCGCCGCCGGTCCGTGGCCCGGAAGCTCGTTGTAGCGGTTGACCCCGCGGAGGCGGAGCGGCCTGCCGTTCAAGAGCAGTTCACGGCCGCGCGCCACGATCGAGCGCACGCCGAAGCGCTCCGAGACCGCGTCCACCTCGCGCGTTCCGTCCAGGAGCCGCACGTTCATGTCGTAGAGCGAAGGCCGCTCGGGACTCCAGGTCTTCGCGCTCGGGATCACGAGCTCGAGCTTCACCTCGCCGGCCCGCCGTGGCGCCAGGCGCACCGGCGATTCCGTGCGAATCCCACCCGCATCCACGAGCACGCGGCCCGCGAACGCGCTGTCGGTGGCGCTCTCGATCGTCACCGTGAGGTTGACATCCGCATCGGCGCCGCTCGGGCGGGCGTCGATGGCGACGTGGCCGATGAACGTGCGCGCGGTCGTGAGCAGCTCGACCGGCTCGAGCAGCCCGCCGTACTGCACCCACTCCACCGTGGTCGTACCCGGGAGCCAATCGTAGCGGACGCCGTTCTCCACGCGCACCACGATCCAGCTCGCCTTCCGGGGATGCAGCCGTGGCGTCGCGGCGAGCTCGAACGGCACGTAACCGAGCGAATCCTCGGCCACCTCCTCGCCGTCGATCCACACGATCGCACGGTGGTTCGCGCGCTCGAAGCGCAGCCGCTGCCACGCGCGCGGGTCGATGTGGTGCGCGCTCAGCCGGTACGCGTACCAGCACACGCCCTCGTAGCCGTCGAGCGTCGCGTCGTAATCGTCCCACGCGGCGGGCACGGTGACCGATCGCCAGCCGCTGCGATCGAACCCGGGCTGCTGCCAGCCCTGGGCGGCGCCGACATCGAGCGGGTCGGGCTGGAAGAGCCAGCCGGCAGAGAGCTCGAGCGAGCGCGGCAGCGACGCTGCCCGTGCCGCGAAGGGATGAGCGAGCAGGCCGAACGCCACGAGCGATCCTGCCAGTGTCACCCGTGCCCAGCGCATGTGGATCCACCCCGCGATCGAGAGCCCGCTGATGCCGCGAAGCATAACCCTGTTCCTTGCGGAGAAGGAATCCCAAGGTTTCCGTACACCACGTACAGGACGGGACCGACATGGCGCATGAACGCACCGTCACGAGCGTGGCGGTCGTTCAAGAGAGTTCCGGCAGCTCCGTGGGCGGGCGCTTCGCCGACGACGGCACGCTGTTCACCAGTCGCTCGTACTCGCGATCCATGAGCGGGCTCGAGAGCATGAAGTCGGCGGTGGCGCGATTGCAGGCGATCGGCACGTTGTAGACCACGGCGATCCGCAGCAGCGCCTTGACGTCGACGTCGTGCGGGTGCGGCTCGAGCGGGTCCCAGAAGAAGATGACGAAGTCGATCCGGCCCTCGGCGATCCCCGCGCCCACCTGCTGGTCACCACCGAGCGGTCCGCTCAGGAACCGCTTCACCTCGAGCCCCAGATCGCTCTCGAGCCACATGCCGGTGGTGCCGGTGGCGTAGAGGAGGTGGCGCGACAGCGTGCCGCGGTTGTACCGCGCCCATTCCAGCAGGTCGGGCTTGCGGTTGTCGTGGGCGATGAGCGCGATCCGCTTGCGCTCGCCCATCGGGAACGGGGTGGCTACCATCGCGGAAGCCTAGCGCGGCGGTCGGATGTGCGCCAACCCTAGAGCCTGCCGAGTCCGTCCAAAGCGATGGTGCAACTCCCTGACACGCCATTCCGGAGGTCCTCGATGCGATCGTCCCTCGTCGGGCTGCTCGCTGCTTCCATCGTGCTCCCGCTCGCGGCCCACGCCGCGCCGCTCGCCGGGCGCTGGGACGGGGTGTTCCACGGCGGCCGCGGCGACCAGGCCGTCACGCTCGTCTGCCGGCCCGGCGACGCGGGTGGGCTCGAGGGTTTGCTCTACATGAGCGGCGACCTCGTGGGCCCGCTCGAGAACGGCCACATCGACGGCGACTCGCTGCGTTTCAACGTCATGAACTTCGCCTGCCGTGCGCTCCGCCGAGGCGAGCAGATGAGCGTGGAGCTGAGCATCGCGCACGGCAGGAGCCACGAGCTCTCGCTCCGGTTCGCGAGTCCCGACACCGCGCCGCTCGCGCAATCACCCGAGGCGCTCGCGGCGGCCCGCGCCCGAACCATCGTGCCGTGGGACCAGGTTCCAGACTCGGTGTTCGCGAAGCATCACTTGGCCGCCGCGACGCCGTTGGGCATCGCGGACGCGATGCGCACGGGCACGCTGCTCCTCGTCGGTGGCGGTCCCGCGCAGGAGGACGTCAACGCCGAGTTCGTGCGCCTCGCCGGTGGGGCCTCGGGGCACATCGTGGTGATCCCCACGGCGGCGGTGGATCCCGGAAAGGATGCGGAGGCCCTCGCCGGCGCGGAACGCTGGGCCCGGGCGTTGGGTGTGCCGCACGTCACCGTGCTGCACACGAGCAGCCGCAAGGAAGCCGACAGCGACGCGTTCGTGCGGCCGCTCCTCGATGCGACCGGGGTCTGGCTGCCGGGCGGGGAGGCCGGGCGCATCCTCGTCAGCTACCTCGGCACGCGCACCGAACGCGAGCTGCTGGCCGTGCTCGCGCGCGGCGGCGTCATCGGTGGCACCTCCGCGGGCGCGCTCGTCTGGGGCTCGGAGGTGCTGACCTTCCGCGCGCCGAAGGACGCCAGCCCCTACCAGATGGGCGACGTGACCGCGCTCCGGCTCGACGATCCGCACGCGGTCGGATTCGGGGCGCTGCGACAGGTGGTGATCGCGCCGCACTTCACGGAGTTCCGCATGCAGCCCTCGCTGGTGAAGGCCGTGGCGTCGCGACCGCAGCTCCTCGGCATCGGCATCGACGAGGCCTCAGCGCTCGAGGTGCACGGAACCGTGGGCGCGGTGCTCGGGCGCGGGCACGTGACGGTCGTCGCCGCCGGCGCGACGGCGCCGCAGGTCCTGAGCGCCGGGACGCGCTACGACATCGTCCGGCACGCCGTGCTCTGAGCGGGTTCAGGCCTCGACGATGACCGGGTCGTCCTGCTCGGGCAGGTGTACTTTCCCTTCGAACTCCATCGCGTGGCCTGAGCGCGCGGCCTTGGTCTCGAGGTAGAACCGGTTCCACTCGGTCGCCGGGATGACGTGCGGGATGCGGTCGCTCACCTGGACGCCCAGCTGCTCGAGCTGACGGACCTTGTTCGGGTTGTTCGTCATCAGCCGGATCGAGCCGACGTTGAGGCTCGCCAGCATGTGCGCGGCGACCGCATAGTCGCGCTCGTCGTCGCGGAACCCCAGGGCGAGGTTCGCGTCCACCGTGTCGAGCCCGCGATCCTGGAGCGCGTAGGCGCGGATCTTGTTGATGAGACCGATCCCGCGGCCCTCCTGGCGCATGTAGAGCACCAGGCCGTTCGGCATGGCGGAGAGCTTGCGCAGCGCCACCTCGAGCTGATCGCGGCAGTCGCACCGCAGCGAGCCCATGGCGTCGCCGGTCAGGCACTCGCTGTGGAGGCGCGTGGGTATGTTCGCCGCGCCCATCGCGTCGCCGTGGACCAGCGCCACATGCTCCTTGCCGTCGCGATTGTTCCAGAACGCGACGATACGGAAGCGGCCGAATCGGCTGGGAAGGTTCGCGACCGCGACGACACGCACGCAGATGTGATGCGGGCCGAAGCCCGAGCAGTCATGGTCCTTATCGCGCTCGACGAGGTCGTCGAGCGTTGCCACCCGGGTCAGTCCCGAGCACGGAGGTTGCTGGTCCATGGACGAAGGCTATCATGGGGTGAGGGTTCGGGTCGGGTCGCTGCGGAGGTTGAGTGTCGAGGCTTCGGGTCCACGCGTTCTCCATCTCGCTCGACGGCTTCGGCGCCGGCCCGGGCCAGCGCCTCGAGGATCCGCTCGGCAGGGGCGGGGAGTCGCTCCACGAGTGGGTGCTCCCCACCCACACGTTCCAGGCCATCCACGGGAAGGGAGCGGGCGCCAAGGGGATCGACGACGACTTCGCCGCGCGCGGGTTCGAGAACCTCGGCGCCTGGATCATGGGCCGCAACATGTTCGCGCCGACACGTGGTCCCTGGTCCGACGACGGTTGGAAGGGGTGGTGGGGCGAGAACCCGCCGTACCACGTGCCCGTCTTCGTGCTCACGCACCACGCTCGTGCGCCGCTGATGATGGAGGGCGGAACGACGTTTCATTTCGTGACCGACGGCATTCATGCCGCGCTGAAGCGCGCGAAGGATGCGGCTCAGGGCAAGGACATTCGACTCGGCGGGG
>DATLUU010000176.1:0-3088 GCA_035577885.1 Verrucomicrobiia bacterium | reverse complement strand
CGGTGCCGGCGCGCGTGGTCGGCGAGGATGCGGCGCATGGCCTGCGCCGCCAGCGCGAAGAAGTGGATACGGTTCTGCACGCTCCCTGGCGGCAGCCGGAGCAGGCGCAGGAATGCCTCGTGGACGAGCGCCGTGGGCTGGAGCGTGTGTCCCGCGCGCTCACGGCGCATGTAGGCATCGGCGAGCGCGCGCAGCTCGTCGTAGACGCGGGGCAGGAGGTCGTCGAGCGCCGTCGGATCGCCGCTTCGCCAGCGCAGGAACGTGTCGGTGACCGGGATCTCCTCGGCCATGCTCCCCGAGCCTACGGCACCCGCGCGGCCAGCACCGGCACCATCCACACGGCGTAGGCCTTCGGGTCGCGGATGTTGGCGATCATGCGCTCGAAGTAGCCGCGCGAGCGCTCGAGCGGCCAGCCCATGGTCTCGGCGGTCACCTCGGTGTAGCCGTCGCGCCACGCCTCGATGATGCGCGCGAACACGTCCCGGGGACAGCGCAGCGTGTCGACGATGACGTAGTCCATCGTGATGTCCTCGAGCCCCAAGCGCTGGAAGGCGTTGAACGCATGGCGGCCGATGAACAGGTCGGTGTCGGTGTGCTTGCCGAAACGGTCCGGGACCTGGTTCCAGAACTCCCGCGGGTCGGGTGCGACCCGCTGGAAGTGGAGCATGTCGTAGTCCTCGGGGATCAGGTGCAGGCGGCCGCCGCGCTTGGTGACGCGCGCCAGCTCGGCGATGACCTGGTCCGGGTGCGGGATCGAGTGCAGCACGTGCCGGCAGACGACGAGGTCGAACGCGCGGTCGGGGAGGCCCAGCTCGTAGACGCTCCGGTGCTCGAACGTGAGCCGCGGACCCACACCCGCCCAGCGCGAGCGCGCGAGCGCGAGGTGGTGGTCCAGGATGTCCACGCCCAGCACGCGCGCGCGGGGGTAGAGAGCCGCGAGCCGCGACGAGGCCTCACCCGTGCCGCAGCCGGCGTCGAGGATGGCGATGTCGTCGCCGAGGCCGTAGCGGCGGTAGAGCGGCAGCTCCTGCGGCCAGATGGCCTCGATCTGCGCGGAGAGGTTGCGGACCATGGACTCGTCCGCCATCTGGTTCATCTGCGGGTTCAGGTCGGTCATTCGGGGCGCTCCGCCGGCCTCTTCTCAAGGAAGGGTGTCGTCTGTCGAGTGCGGGAAGCGTAGCATGGCCGCTCCGCCGCCGCGCTCGTCGGCGAGAGCGCGACGACGGTCTCGGAGGTCCGCTATCCTCCGCTCACCGTCTCGGTGCGCTCGCCGTCCCCGGAGGTCCACATGAACCCGTCCACGAACCCCGCCCCGCCCGCACTCGCCGGCCGGAAACTCGTCCAGGTGGCGCTCACCACCAGGGACCCCGAGCGCTCGAAGCAGTTCTACCGCGACGTGCTCGGGCTCACGCTGCTGTTCGAGGTGCCCAACATGACGTTCTACCAGCTGGGCGACGTGCGCCTGATGGTGGGCGACGAGGCTTCGATGACGCCTGGCGGCTCCGTGCTCTACATCGACGCGCCCGACATCGACACGCTGGGCGGCGTGCTGGAGCAGCGCGGCGTGCGCTTCTTGGGGCCAGCGGCGGTGGTGCAACGCACGGACAAGGGCGAGCTCAAGCTCAGGGAGTTTCGAGACCCCGACGGTAACGCATTGGCGTTGATGGGGTTCGTTCCCAAGTAGATTTCTTCGCCGGTGGTGTCGATTCCCGGCCGCATCGTTCGTCGTGAGAGCAGGGAGGGGTAAGGGGCGACGCCGGAGAGCCGGCGGGGCCCGCCCCCAGGAACCACTCAGCAAAGGAGCACGCGATGCGCGTCATGGTGATCGTGAAGGCGGACAAGCAGACCGAGGCCGGGGTCATGCCGACCGAGCAGCTGCTCTCGGACATGGGCACCTACAACGAGCAGCTGGTGAAGGCGGGCATCATGCTCGCGGGCGATGGCTTGAAGCCCAGCTCGCAGGGCGCCCGCATCGTGTTCTCGGGCAAGAAGCGCACGGTGGTGGACGGGCCGTTCGCCGAGACCAAGGAGCTGATCGCCGGCTACTGGATCTGGCAGGTGAAGTCGATGGAGGAGGCGATCGAGTGGGCGAAGCGCTGCCCGAACCCGACCGGCGACGAGTCGGTGCTGGAGATCCGGCCGTTCTTCGAGACCTCGGACTTCGGCGACGAGTTCACGCCCGAGCTGCGCGCGCGCGAGGAGAAGCTCGCGAAGCAGATGCAGGACCTGCAGCAGGCGGCCAAGCGCTGAGCATGGGGTGCGCGCAGCGCGTGAGCGGCAGCGGGCGCCGTCGAACGAGATGACGGCGCCCGACCTTTCTCGCTCGATCGAGGCCATCGGGCGGATCGAGTTCCCGAAGCTGATCGCCGGCCTGATGCGGCTCACGGGCGATCTCGGCAGCTCGGAAGACCTGGCGCAGGACGCGCTGGTCGCGGCGCTCGAAGCATGGCCACGCACGGGCGTGCCCGAGCGCCCGGGCGCCTGGCTCATGACCGCCGCGAAGCGACGCGCGCTCGACCAGCTCCGCCGTTCGAAGATGATGGACCGCCACCACGAGAGGCTGGGCCGCGAGCTGGACGCGCGGCCTGACACGCGGGCCGACGAGCGCGATGCCGCGCTCGACGATGAATACGGCGACGACCTCCTCCGCCTCATGTTCGTCACCTGCCATCCCGTGCTCTCGAGCGACGCGCGCGTGGCGTTGACGCTGCGGCTCCTGGGCGGGCTCACGGCGGAGGAGATCGCGCGCGCGTTCCTCGCCCCGGTGCCGACGATCGAGCAGCGCATCGTGCGCGCCAAGCGCACGCTCGCCGAGGCACGCGTGCCGTTCGAGGCCCCGCGCGGGGAAGAGCGTGCCGAGCGGCTGGCCTCGGTGCTGGGCGTCATCTACCTGGTGTTCAACGAGGGCTATGCGGCGACGCGCGGGGACCACTGGCTGCGCCCCGAGCTGTGCGAGGACGCGCTGCGCCTCGGGCGCGTGCTCGCCGAGCTGGCGCCCGAGGAGCCCGAGGTCCACGGGCTCGTGGCGCTGATGGAGCTGACGTCGTCGCGCGCACGCGCGCGCGTCGGCCCCGCGGGCGAGCCGGTG
>DATLUU010000175.1:0-6379 GCA_035577885.1 Verrucomicrobiia bacterium | reverse complement strand
GTGCCGACTCCTCCGAGGTACAGACCAGCGATCGGCGTGGCGTGACGGCCGTAGCCGGCGACCGGCCGCATGAACAGGATCTGATCGAGCGCGAGCTCGCCCTGAGAGGCCGCACCCTCGTGAAGCCCGAAGCGCTGCTCGAGGTCGGGCGGCGACCAGACGACGCGGTGCATCGCCCGTGACCCGAACCCGGGCGCGTAGCGCTCGATCGCGGCGCTCACCGCGTCCGCGAGGGCCTCGCGGCCTGCGGCGGTCCAGCCGTCGCCCGCGCGCAGACGATACGGCGCGTACTGGGCGCGCGCCACGACCACGTGGCGACCCTCGGGTGCGAGCCCGCGCTGGGACAGGGTCGGCACGCTGAGCTCGACGTGGGGAGCGCCCGAGACTTCGCCATACTTGGCGGCGTCGGCCGCGCGCTCCATGGTGACGAGGTCCGCCGTCAGCGACACGATCCCGCCGAGTGCCTCCTGCCCGAGTCCGCGGAGGTCGGGCGGACCCTCGAGCGCGTAGAGCACGAACGCGGTGCAGCCGCGATGACGGACGTTTCGCACCGCGTGCAGGAAGTCGGGATCGAGCCACACCGGGTCGACCCAGTCGAGGAGCGTGCGGGCGGGGTCGGCGGTGGATAGCACCGCTCTCGATGCGAGCTCCTCGCCGTCGGCGAGCGTCACGCCCGCGACGGCGTCGTTGGCCACACGGATGCGCGCGACCTCGGCGCCAGTGCGGATCGTGACGCCCGCGGCTCGCGCGGCGCGCACGGCGGCTTCGGTGAACGCCTCGGGCCCGTCGCGCCACGGCAGCCGGCCGCGAACCGAGCCCGTCGGGGCGCCCACCAGGTGGTGCAGCAGCACGAATCCGGTGCCTCCCGAGCGCGGGCCCTGCTGGTGATCCAGGATCCCGCCTGCCGCCACCGCAGCCTTGAGCGGGCCGCTCTCGAACCAGTCGTCGAGCAGCTCCCACACCGACATCGGCAGCGTGCGCAGGAGCTCGACCATGTGGGTGCGGCCGAGGGCGCGGAACTTGCGCCCTATGTCGAGGAGCCCCAGCAGCTCGCCCGGCGCCTGCGCATCCACGTCGGGCGCGGGGACCTGGTAGAGAGCGCCGAGGAAGCCCGCGATCGCGGCGAGACGCGCGGTGAAGGCGGGCCATTTCGCGGCATCGGCAGCGGAGTGGGCGCGGATCGCCTCGGCCGCCCGGCCGGCATCGCGCGCCAGGGTCAGGAAGCGCCCGGGCTCCACCCCCACGCTCAGGGCGCCGTCGCTGTTCGCGCGCTCGAGCCGTTCGAGCCCCGCGGCGCGCGCCACCGACGGCGGCAGCCAGCCGGGATCGAGGCCCAGCGGTGCTACGCGGAATCCGGGCGCGAACTCGACCGCTCGGCCCTGGCCGCCGGGGACCTCCGCGCGTTCGAGCAGCGCCACCTCGAGCCCGGATCTCGCCAGCACGGTGGCGGCGACGAGGCCGTTGGCGCCGGCGCCGATCACGATCGCGTCGAAGCGCGCGCTCACCGGCCGCTCCCGCCGTTTCCCAGGATCTCGAGCGCGGCGAGCCGGCCCGAGGCGCCCATGATGCCGCCGCCGGGATGCGTGCCCGCGCCGCACTGCCAGTAGCCGTGGATCGGGGTGCGATACTTGGCCCACGCCGGCACCGGGCGCAGGAAGAACAGCTGCTGCAGCGCCAGCTCGCCCTGGAAGATGTTGCCCTCCGACAGGCCGGTGACGCGCTCGATGTCCGCGGGGGTCAGCACCTGGCGGTGGAGGATGAGCGACTCGATGTTGGGCGCGTAGTGCGCGAGCGTCTTCACCACCGTGTCGCCGAACGCCTCGCGCCGGGCGTCCGACCATCCCCCGTTCAGGGCGTAGGGCGCGTACTGGACGAAGATGCTCATCACGTGCTTGCCCGGCGGCGCCATGCCGGGATCGATCATCGAGGGAATGACGATGTCCATGTAGGGATGGCGCGAGAACTCACCGTACTTGGCGTCGTCATACGCACGCTCGAGGTAATCGAGACTGGGGCTGATGGAGATCGCGCCGCGCAGGTGCGGGCCCCTGCCGGGCAGACAGGAGAAGTCGGGCAGTCCGTCGAGCGCCAGGTTCACCTTGCCGGACGAGCCACGGAACTTGTAGCGGCGCACCCCCTCGACCAGGTCCGACGGCAACTCCGAGGCGGAGACCAGCCGGGTGAACGTGAGCCGGGGGTCGAGACCGGAAACCACCAGGTCGGCAGCGATCTCCTCGCCGCTCGCGAGCACCACCCCGGTGGCGCGGCTGTTCGCCACCCGTACGCGCTCGACCGCGGCGTTGGTCCGGATCTCGACGCCGGAGGCGCGCGCCGCACCGGCGATGGCCTCGCTGATGGCGCCCGTGCCTCCCTTCTGGAATCCCCAGGCGCGGAAGGCGCCGTCGATCTCCCCCATGTAATGGTGGAGCAGCACGTACGCGGAGCCCGGCGATCGGGGCCCGAGGAAGGTGCCGATGATGCCGCTCGCCGACTTCGTGGCCTTGAGGGTGTCGAACTCGAACCACTCGTCCAGGTAGTCGGCGCTGCTCATGGTCATGAGCTTGTGGAGCGCATGGAAGCGCTCGCCCCCGAGCGAGCGGAAATGCCCGCCGAGCCTGAGCAGCCCCTTGAGGTCGGATGGCGAGAGCGAAGCCGGATCGGGCGGCACCATGCCGAGGATCGGCTTCACCGCCATCGCCATGTGGTGCATCAGCCGGCCGAACAGCACCATGGCGTCGGCATCGCGCGGCGAGTGCCGGCACAGCTCGCGACGCGACTCGTCGGAATCGGCCCACGAGCCGAGGTAGTCCCCGTTCTCCATCGGTGTGATCGTGCTCTCGAGCGGCAGGATCTGCAGACCGTGTCGCGGCAGCTCGAGGTCGCGGATGATCTCGGGGCGCAGCAGGCTCACCACGTAGGAGAACACCGAGTACTTGAAGCCGGGGAACACTTCCTCGGTGACCGCCGCGCCGCCGATCAGCGGGCGGCGCTCGAGCACCAGCGTCCGCCGCCGGGCGCGCGCGAGGTAGGCGGCCGCCACCAGCCCGTTGTGCCCGCCGCCGACCACGATCGCGTCGTAGCGGGTCATGACTTCTTGCGCTCCGGATCGTAGAAGGGAAGTTTGCGCACCACGGCATCGGCGCGGCGGCGTTGGTGCTCCACCGTGATCTCGATCTCGACCGGGGTGCCGGGCTCGAAGTGCGGCGTCTTCAAGTGCGCGAGGGCGAGCGACTTCTTGAGGAGCGGCGACCAACAGCCGCTCGAGGCGTACCCCACTTGGTCCCCGTCGCGATAGACCGGTGCGCTCGTGCGCCAGGCGACGTTCGGCACGTGGGGGGGCAGGCGGTGCGCGGCGAACAGGCGCTCGAACGACACCCAGTCGATCTCGAGCCCGACGAAGCTCCATCGCGGGCCCCGCGCCCGCTCGGCGGCGAGCGCGCGCCGTCCGTTGAACGGGCCCTTGGCCGGGCTCACCGCCCATCCGAGGTTGATCTCGAATGGCGACGACTTCTGCTCCTCGATCAGCGCGTGGTGCGCGGAGTGATAGTCGACGTCGAGCATGATGAGCCCGGCCTCGATGCGCGCCACGTCGAGTGCCCAGACCCCGGCGGGCGTGAGCCCGTAGGGTGTGCCCGCGGCCATCAGGGCGTCCCACACGGCCAGCGCGTCGTCGGCTTCGACCCAGATCTCATAGCCCAGGTCGCCGGTGTACCCGGTGCGCGAGATCGCGACCGGGATCCGGTCGACCGTGGTCTCGGCGAGGCGGAAGTACTTGAGCGTGGCGATCTCCGCCGGCGCCACCGCTTCGAGGATGGCGCGAGAGAGCGGCCCCTGGAGTGCGAGCGTGGCCACGCGCTCCGAGAGGTCCTCGATCGCCACCTCGAGCCCGACGGCGTTCAAGTGCAACCAGCGCAGCGACGAATCCGCACTCGTGAGCCGGAACGCGCCCTCGCCGAGCCGGCTCACCGTGCCGTCGTCGATCACCTTGCCGTGAACGTCGCACCACGGCGTGTAGTAGACCTGGCCGACCTGCAACTTGGTCATGTCGCGCGTGATCATGCGATCGAGCAGGCGCGCGGCATCGCGCCCGGTGAGCCGGTACTTGTAGAGTGGCGAGACGTCGATCAGCGCTGCGGCGTTGCGGATCGCGGCATACTCGCGGTCCGGATGGGGATCGTAGGCGCTCGCCATCTGGTACCCGGCCCATCGACGCCAGGTCTGCGCACGCACCAGCGGTGCGGTCCGCGGATGGAACGGAGTGGTCTTGAGCATGAGCGGCGTAGTGTAGGAGCCACGCCGTCACCCGGACAATGCGGCGCCTGCGGGGCGGCTCAGTGCGATGACGGCGCGTCGGGTTTCAGTCCTGGCCGCCCGACATCTCCCGTACCTTGCGCCTCGCCCCGGCTGCGATGCAGCGGTAGTGCGGCTCGCCGCTGAAGTTCATCGAGAAGTCCTCGGTCTGGATGAGCTTGGCGTGCGAGAGCACCGCCAGCGCCGCGGCGGCGCGCTTCACCGGCAAGGTGAGACGCGCAGCCAGCCGCCGCGGCGTCCACGCGCGCGTGGGTTCATCGTGCATGAGTCGCGCGCAGTGGAGGACATCGGGATAGAGCGGCTTCGCCGGCTCGCCGGCGAGGACGCCGTTCATGACCTCGGCCGCGATCCACGCGGCCAGCGCCGCGTCGTCCTGGTCCCGGCACTCGACGAACACGTCGTTCCGCTCCGGCGGGTCGGTGTAGGCGCAGGTCACGCCCGAGAGCCGGCTCGACGCCTCGTCGATGGCGCCCAGCAGCTCCAGCGTGACGTGCTCGTACACGTGCGCCTGGTTGGCGGCGGAATCACCGGGGATGAGCAGGATGCGTGTGCCCTTCGCAGGCACGGCGCCCTGGTCCGCGCCGGCGCGGCACTGGTGCCTCGCGAGGCCGGGGAACGCGCCCACCAGCTCGCTCATGACCGCGGCCTCGGCCAGCCGCGGCACGCGCTCGGTGTCCACGGTCACGCGCAGCTTCTGCTGGCGTGCGTGGAACGCGGGATTCAGGGGCTCGATCTCGGCGAACGTGCCGAAGCTCATGGACCGGATGTGGATCACTGCGCGCTCCACCGGACTCACGCCTCAGGGCGTGGGTTCCCCGACCGGGTCTCAAGCTGCGGATGGGGTTGCGTCGTGAATCAACCGGCGGAAGGGAGCCCCGAACCCCTCCCGCCGAGGGCTTCACTGATCAGGGTATCTGCTTGCTCGTCTCGTCCAGGTCCAGCGTTCCCTGGAGGACGACCCGGTATTCACCGGTTTCGACGTTGAATCCTTCCACCTTGGCCCGGGTCGAGATCGAGTGGCTCACGACGTCCCAAATGCCCGTGGACAGGGCCTTCGGTGACATCTGAGCACGCTCGATCGCGCTCAGGGCGTTGGGGTCCATTCTGGGCATACGCCACCTCCCAGTTAGGAGTGGAGGCCTAGCCCTCGTCGAACTTGGTCTCCTCCTTGTCGAGTGTGCCCTGAAGAACGATGCGGTACTCCCCGGTCTCGGGGTTGATCACCTCGACCTTCGCTCGCGCGTTGACCGAGCTCAGGATCATGTCGCTGAGCTTGTTCTTCAGCGACGCGGGTGAGGTGGGCGTACGCTCGATCGCGTTCAGGTCGTGAATGCGGAAGCGTGCCATGTAAGAGTCACCTCCCTTCCTAGGGGACGACCGATCCTGGTCGTGAGTGCCTCGGGGCGTGCCTGCCCGACCCGGACCGAACCTCCCGTGTTGACCCCGACCGCTCAGACGATCACTTCGTCGGGGTGTCCGTCGCCTCCATGCAGCAGGCGAAAACCGCTCTGTATTTCATGCTCTCCATCCCTGGTGATGCGCGCGGCGCGCGCCGCGCAGAGGGTCGTGGAACCGTGGGCTCGAATCGTGGGCCGGGGCGGTCCGCGAACTTCGGCGGCGCCGATGGCGCCAGCGCTGGGTCGGGACCGCTCACCGCCAGGACGTGTGCGGCGCTCTCCGCCTCGGACGACGCGCTCAGCTGCGGCTCCGGGGCGGTGATCGCCGCCTCGCCAACCTCGGCACCCGCGTGGGCGATCACAGCCCCGGCGGGCGTCGGCCTCTCGATCATGCTCGAGGCCTCCTTGGTACCCGTCGCGGCTCGGGCCGCGACGTCAGCTGAAGTCCGTCGTCGGAGCAGTTGCTCTCGCAGCCAGCGCAACTCCGTGGCGCTCAGGGGTCGCGGCGCACCCTCCGTGCGAACCCGTCCCGTGCTCACGGTACGCTGGCTCCGATCAGTTCCGGCGCGTGCTCCCTGCCCGCTCGACAACGCTTGTCGTTCCACCCCAACCGCTGCCAACGAAAACGCCCGCGGCGAAAACATCGCGGCGGGCGATATCAGTGGATCGAT
>DATLUU010000174.1:0-2261 GCA_035577885.1 Verrucomicrobiia bacterium | reverse complement strand
CGCCCGTGGGCGAGTTCAGGAACTTGCGGCGCGCGGGCGTGTTGTGGAACAGGTCGCGCACCTCGACGGTGGTACCGCGCGAGCGCGCGGCGAGCCCGCGCTCCACCACCTCGCCGCCCTCCGTGCGCACGAATGCCGCCGCCTCCGCCGCTTCCGGGCGCGACAGCAGCTTCATGCGGCTCACGGCCGCGATGCTCGGCAGCGCTTCGCCGCGGAATCCGAGCGTGCTCAGGCGATCCAGCTCCTCGACGCTCGCGAGCTTGCTCGTGGCGTGGCGCTCGAGTGCCAGCTCCAGCTCGTCGGCCGCGATCCCCACGCCGTCGTCGGCGACGCTGAACTGCGCATCGAGCGCGCGCTCCACGCGCACCTCGATCGAGCGCGCGCCGGCATCGAGCGCGTTCTCCACCAGCTCCTTCAACGCCGAAAGTGGCCGCTCGATGACCTCGCCCGCGGCGATGCGCGACGCGGTCTCGGCTGGCAGCCTGCGGATGCTGGCGGACATGGGTGCTCCGGGGTGCTCCGAAGATTGCAGGTGGACGCCATGACAACGACTTACGGGCCGGAATCCATCTATTTTCCAACCACTTGCGCGCCCGTCTGCAATCTTCCGAGCACGGCCCGCAGGATGGCGAGGGCGGGCCGGGGGGTCAAGCGCCCGGGGTGGTCTCCGGGAGCCACGCTTCCGCCGCGCCCTGGAACGCCTCGGCGTCCTCCACGCCCGCGAGCCCGACCGAGCGGTCCACGAACGCCGGCGCCGGCGCGCCCAATCCAGCGGCGAGCCAGGCACTCTCCCACACGGAGAGCAGCCGGCGCCTGAGCTGCGCGAACGCCTCCGGCTCGCCCGCCACCAGCAGCACCACGAGGCCGGCGCCCGGCCGTGCCAGCCCGTCCATGTCGCGGACCTGCCCGGGCAGGAGGTCACAGAAGCGCACCCATGCCTCGCCCGGCCCGGGGAACTCGAGGCGGTGGAGCTCGAAGCGGAGGCCGTCCACGCGGTGTCGATCGACGGCGAGGCTCACACGCGATCGCAGCTCCGCGGGCTGGAGCCAGCGCTGCTCGCGAGCCGGCGTGAGCGGGTAGCTCGAGACGCTGCGCTCGCGGTCCTCGCGGTCCCATGCGGCGCGCAGATCCTCCAGCACGCGCCGCCACGATTCGAGTCCCGCCGTGGCGTCGATCGATGCGCCCGCGAGCACGCCGCGGCGCTGCAGGGTTCGGAATGGCCATGCCGCCCAGGTGCGGCCCTTGCCGGGGTCGTTCAAGCGGGTCACGAGCTGCGGCGTGCCCACCTCGTTCGCGACATCCACCAGGCCCTTCAAGAGCCGGTCGTCGGGGCCCACCTGTGCCACCAGGTTGAGCCGCGTGCGATCGCCCCCGTGCACTTCGGCCGTGCCCGCACCGGTTGAGGAGACGAGCGCCTTGAGCGCGCCTTCGAGCTGATCGCGCGCCTCGCGCGAGGGGAAGTCGACGAGCGAGGCCACGGCGTGTCGCGGCTCCGCGGGCTCGGGGATCGGGCGCGGCGCGAGCGGTGTGGGCTCGGTGAGATCGGGGAGCGCGTTCTCCACCAGCGCCTCGAGCGCGCCCCCGGTCGAGCCGGCGAGCGACTGCTCCATCGCCGCCGCGTGCACCGCGAGCGGCGCATCCACGCCCGGGAGCGAGGCGTCCGCTGCCGCGGGGCCGCGCAGGTACTCCTCGGGGGTCATGCACGGCGTGCCGAACGCCACGAGCAGGCTCTCGAGCTGCGTGCGCCGCGAGCTCCGCTCGCCCACGAGCGCGAGGTCGAAGATCTCGCGCGTCAGGTCGGCGAGGTCGACCGTGCGCGGCAGGTCGCAGAGGTCGGCGACGCGCACGCCGGGATCCTGCGGACCGTCACCGACCACGAGCCGCACGCTCACCCCCGGGCTCCGGAACAGCTCCGGGAGCCAGTCGGCGTCGCGCCAGTCGAAGTCGATCAGCAGCAGCCGCCGGATGTTGGGGACGGCGGGGTGATGCGGCAGCGTGGCCATGAGGGCGCGCTCTCCGAGGGGATTCTCCCCCACAGGCATCGGCAGCGGAGCCCGTTCACCTTAGACCCGGCCGGACCCGCCCCGGGGCGCTCCCGGGGCTACTCCTCGGCGGGCAGCTCCGGCAGCGGGATCGCGGCCAGCTTCTTGTCGAGGATGCGCACCGGGTAGCGCTTCCTGAGATCGGCGTAGTACCGCTCCATCTGGCGCTCGACCTCGATGCGTCGCAGCTCGTCGACGCGCACGCGCAGGCGGTCCTCG
>DATLUU010000173.1:0-2084 GCA_035577885.1 Verrucomicrobiia bacterium | reverse complement strand
TGCGCCTGCGTCGCGCCGTGCGCCGGGGCGCCAAGCTGATCGTGATCGACCCGCGCAACGTGGGCTTGGCACAGATCGCCGACTTCCACCTGGCCGTCACGCCGGGCGCGAACGTCGCCATGTTCCATTCGATGGCCGCGGTGATCGTGGAAGAAGGCTTGCAGGATCGCGACTTCATCGGCCACCGCACCGAGGGCTTCGAGGAATACGCGGAGTTCCTCAAGGCCTATCGCCCCGAGATCACGGAGAAGATCACGGGCGTGCCCGCGGACCTCGTGCGCAAGGCGGCGCGGCTCTACGCGCTCGGCAGCCCCAGCATCTCGTTCCACGGGCTGGGACTGACCGAGAACATCCAGGGCACCGAGGGCATCATCGCGCTCTCGAACCTGGCGCTGCTCACGGGCAACGTCGGCAAGCCCGGCACCGGCATCAACCCGCTGCGCGGCCAGAACAACGTCCAGGGCTCGGCGCACATGGGGAGCGACCCCAACTATTTCACCGGCTACGCGCCCATCTCCGACGCCGCGACGCGGCTGAAGGTGGAGACGTTCTACGGCGTGAAGCTCCCCAAGGAACGCGGGCTCGACGCGGTGCAGATCGTGGAGGCCGCCGAGAAGGGCAACCTCGACGTGCTGTGGGCGATCGGCTACGACATCATGCAGAGCCACGCCGACATCGTGCGCACGCAGAAGGTGCTGGAGACGGTGCCGCTCGTGGTGGTGCACGACCTGTTCATGAACGAGACCGCGCGCGCCATCGGCACGGTGTTCCTGCCCGCGGCCGCGAGCTTCGAGAAAGACGGCACGTTCATGAACAGCGAGCGCCGCATCCAGCGCGTGCGGAAGGCCGTCGAGCCGCAGGGCGAGGCCGTGGCGGACTGGGTCCCGGTGTGCGAGGTGGCGAAGCGGATGGGCATGAAGGGCTTCGATTTCAAGGACGCGGAAGACATCTGGAACGAGGTGCGGATGCTGTGGCCCGCGGGCGCCGGCGTCTCGTACGCGAAGATGGACCGCGAGGGCGGCATCCAGTGGCCGTGCCCGGACGAGTCGCATCCCGGCACCGTGCGGCTCCACAGCGAGACGTTCACGCTCGGCGACCGCGCGCCGTTCAGCCGGCCGGAGCAGAAGCCGCTCCAGGAGCCGACCACGGACGAGTTCCCGCTGCTCTTGGTGACCGGCCGCACGCTCTATGCCTACAACGCCGGCACGATGACGGACCAGACGGCGAACCTGGCGCTTCGTCCCAACGACACGCTCGACATCCACCCCGACGACGCCGAGAAGCTCGGCATCCAGGACGGCGACGAGTTGAAGATCGTGAGCCACTGGGGCGAGGCCCAACTCCCCGCGCGGCGCGACGATCGCGTGAAGCGCGGTCAGGTGTTCGCCACGTTCCACACGCCCGCCGCGCACGTGAACCGCCTCCTGGGCCCGCACCGCGACAACAAGGTGAACACGCCCGCCTACAAGCGGACGGCCGTGCGACTGGAGAAGCTGCCCGCCACGGCGAAGCGCGTGCGGAAGAGCGCGGCCGCCGCGAACGGCAAACGCGCGAACGGGGCGGCGGCGGGGTAGCCCCTCCTCGGGGGCGCGCGGTCGGCTAGACTGTGCGCATGCCCTGGCCGCACCCAGGCATCCTGGACGCGCGCCGCGTTCACATCGCTTTGGCGCGCCTGCTGGTCGCGTTGGTGGTCCTGTTCGCCGGCGCCGCCCGCGCCGCGCTGCCCGACGCCACGCGCGACACGTGGGTGGAAGCGAAGAGCGAGCGCTTCACCGTGTATTCGAACGCCGGCGAGCAGGCGGCCACGCGTGCCGTCCGGCACCTCGAACGGCTCGCGCAGGTGCTCAAGTCGACCACGCAAGGCCTGCGGGTGGACGGCGAGCGCGAGGTTCGCGTGTACCTGTTCCGCGACCTGGACTCGTTCAAGCCTTACCGGCCCTCCGGGGACGACGAGAACGGGATCACCGCCGGCTTCCAGTCCTCGGGCCCCGACGTGGCGCTGATCGCGTACCACATCCCGGTCGACGACGATCCGATGCGGTTCGCATCGCACGAGTACCTGCACGTGGTGCTGGGCCGGAACC
>DATLUU010000172.1:0-6820 GCA_035577885.1 Verrucomicrobiia bacterium | reverse complement strand
CTGACCGGCGGCGGCCACCCCGAGCAGCTGCACGCGGCGCTGGCGCGGCTCGCGAGCGGGTTCCACACGCTGTTCCGCGCGCTCATCCGGCTGAACGGCGAGGCGCCGCCGCCGAGCCTCGACCGCGTGATCGAGCGCGTGGCCGAGATCCACGGCCTCGACGCCGCGGCACTGAAGGGCGCGCACCGCCTGCGCGCGCTGAACAAGCATCCCGGCGTGGAGCCGACGCGCGTCGCGTACCGCGCGTTCCTCGCGCAGGTCGAGCTCCTGGTGAGCGCCGTCGACGGGTTCCGCGTGCAATGAACCAGCGGCGTGCGGCCGCGCGCGCCCTCCTCATCGCGCTGGTGATCGCGGTCGGACCCGGCCCCGCCGGGGACCCGGCCCGTGCCCAGGACACGACCGGACTCGCAGCGGTCCCCGAGTTCCACGGCTACGTCAACGACGACGCCGGCGTGATCGGCGAGGAGCGCAAGGCTCAGCTCGAGAGCTTCCTCGACCAGGTGCACCAGAAGACGGGCGCCCAATTCGCGGTGCTCACGGTGCAGTCGTGCGAGCCCGACGACCCGACGACGTTCAAGACGCGCGTGTTCAACACCTGGGGCATCGGCGACAAGGACCGCGGCGACGGCCTGCTGCTGCTCGTGTCGATGAAGGAGCACGCCGTCTACTTCGAGAGCGGCTACGGCCTCGAGGGCACGCTGCCCGACGGCTGGAATTCGCGCATGCTGCGCGACCTCGCCGTGCCCGAGCTCCGCGCAGGCCGTCCCGCGGACGGCATCACGGCCGCGGTGCTCGCCGCGTCGCAACGTATCGCGGCCGAGAAGGGCGTGAAGCTCGAGTGGAACGGCAAGGAGCTGCACTACGACGAGGGCGGTTCGGGCGGGATCCCCAACTGGGTGTTCATGCTGATCCTGTTCGTGCTGTTCTTCGTCGTCTTCCCCGCGCTCGCCGCGAGCCGGCGCCGGCGCGGGGGCGGCTGGTACCCGCCGGGCGGCTGGGGTGGCTGGGGCGGCGGGTTCGGCGGCTTCGGCGGCGGCTTCGGCGGCGGGGGCGGCGGCGGCGGGAGCAGCTTCGGCGGCTTCGGCGGCGGCTCGAGCGGTGGCGGTGGCGGTGGCGCACACTGGTGAATCCCGCGGCCGCGGCCGCGCGTAGTCAGGCAGGTTCCCGCCGCGCACCGGGTGCGGCGTTCGAAAGGAGACGGTCGCCATGAAGGGTGGCTTGGTCGTACTCGGCATCGCGCTGCTCATTGTGCTCGGGTTCGGCGGCTGCGTCGCGGGCAACTACAACTCGCTCGTGCGGAAGAAAGCCGACGTCGAGAACAAGTGGGCGCAGGTGGACAACCAGCTCCAGCGGCGCGCGTCGCTGATCGGCAACCTGGTGGAGACGGTGAAGGGCGCCGCGGGCCAGGAGCAGACCGTGTTCGGCGACATCGCGAATGCGCGCGCCGCCATGGCGGGCGCGAAGACGCCCGAGCAGGGCATCCAGGCGGCGCGGGGCATGGACAGCGCCATCGGCCGGCTGCTGGTGGTGGTGGAGAACTATCCCCAGCTGAAGAGCATGGAGACGTTCACGCAGCTCATGGACAACCTCGAGAGCACCGAGAACCGGATAGCCACCGAGCGCATGCGCTACAACGACACGGTGAAGGAGTACAACGTCGCCGTGCGCAGCTTCCCGATGAACCTGTTCGCAAGCATGTTCGGCTTCAAGGAAGCCACGATGTACCCGGTCCCCGAGCCCGAGAAGGCCACGCCGAAGGTGGATTTCAGCGGCATCAAGCCGGGCACGACCGAGAAGAAATAGCGGTCAGTGCGCGGGCGCGCGATCCGGGGCCTTCGTCCCGGATCGCGCGGGCCCCGGCTCCAGGGCCTCGGGGAACGCGCCGCGGAACGCCGGGTGGCCCTGCACCCCCATCCAGCTCGCCGACGTGCGCCAGCTCTCGAACGCGCTCCGCCCGGAGAGCCTCAGCACCTGGTAGCGGAGTCCGGCCGCCGCGAGCAGCGGCAGCGTGTCCTCGTCCGCTCCAGGCGCGCCCTGGGCACAGCCATCGGCGTCGATCGCCAGCTCGCGCACGCGCTTGAGCTCGCGCGAGAGGCCGTCACCCACCAGCTCGTCGAGCGCCGCGCGACCGGCGTCGGTCCACACCCACGGGCCCAGGTCGAGCGCCCGCGTGAGCACCGCCTCGTCCGCGGGCGAGACGCCGAACCGCGCCGCCAGCGCCAGCAGTCGCTGCTTCGCTTCCCGTGCCGCTTCCCGGCGCCGCTCCTCGTTGGAACCCGAGAGCAGCTCGAGCGCGCGGTCCTGCTGCTCGCGAAAGCGCTGCGCCACGGCGCACGCCGGCGCGGCCGCCGCGCACAGCACGCCGAAACGGTCGCGCTCCATGGGGCTGAACGGCCGGCCGTCGGGCCGCTCCTCGCAGACGACGATCGCGGACGCGCCCCGGTCCGAAGCCACGCTTGGCGACGCTCCGGCCGCCGCACCCGGCACGACCGCGAGCATGGCGACGCCGTGCGCCGCAAGCTCGCCCACCTCGCGCGCCATGTCGCCGAGGCGCTCGAGCTCGGCGCTCAGTGCGGGGCGGCCGAGCGCGGTGAGCCAGGGAACGCACTCGCCGCCGGCAGCGAGTGTGAGCGCGCTCCAGCGCTCGGGCAGATCGCCGCGCACGGAGGTCACGGTCCAGGCACCGGCGTGGTCCTGCGACAGCAGGGCCGCGCTGCGCGCCCCGGTCTGGACACAGCATTCGCGCAGCAGCCTCGCGTTCAGCTCGTCGAGATCGAGCGTGCGGAGCAGCGCGCCGTGGAGCCCGTTCGCGAGCGAACGGAGCGAGCGCTCGCGCTCCGCGTCCTCGCGCGAGCGGCGGCCCTCGAGCTCGAGGCGCGCGACGTCGCGCTCCAGCTCCAGGCTGCGGTTCCGGTAGCGATCGGTCTCGCGCGCGCGGGACACGAGCCGTTGCACGCGCGCCACCAGCTCGCGCGGCGAGAACGGCTTGGTGACCAGGTCGTCGGCCCCGTGCGCGAGCGCCTCGACGCGCGCCTCGGGATCGGTCGCGGTGGAGAGCAGCACGATCGGCATGTCGCCCCAGTCCGCCTCGCGGCGCAGCGTGCCGCACAGCTCCAGCCCGCCGCGACCCTTGAGCCGCACGCTGGCGATGATGAGGTCGGGCGACTCGCCGTGAGTGCGGCGCAGCACCTCGTCGCCGTCCTCGGCGACGCTGACGCGGTAGTGGTGGAGCTGGAGCGCGGCAACGATCGCCTCCACGACCTTCGGCTCCTCGTCCGCGACGAGGATGAGCGGCGGCGGCAGGTCGCGCTGCGGCAGCCGGGCGATCACGAGCGCCCTCCTCGCAGCTCGCGCACCGCGCGCTCCACCGCGCCGGGCGCGAACGGCTTGCGCAGCATGCGGGTGATGCCGGCATCGTGCACGAGTCGCTCGTCGCTCGCGTCGCGCGTGAGCGCCACCACCTCGAAGCGCCGCCGGGCCGTGCTTTGCCGATCGGCCAGCGTCTTCAGATGCGCGCGGCCGCGCGCGTCGGGCAGCGACACGTCCACGAACACGATCGACCATTCGTTCTCGGGGAGCACCGACCACATCTCGGCCGCGGTCTCCACCCACTCCACTTCCCAGCCGTGGCGCTCGAGCACACGGCCCAACTCCATGCGCGCCACGAGCGAGTCGTCCACGACGAGCACGCGAGTGATCGCGGCGCGGGGCGCGGGTGCCACGGGCTCCCTCGCCGCGGACGGCTCGGGCGCGGGCGTCACCGCCGGCGGCGCGGGCGTGGCGACGACGGCCCCGGCCGGGGAGCCCAGCGCGCGCACGAACTCCGCCCCCAACACGACCGGTGCGGCAGGCTTCTTCGCTTCGACCGCGACCGGCGCCGGCGCGGCGACGGGCTCCGGCACGAGCGCGATCGCGACCGCTTCCGGCGCCGGCGCGAGCAGCTCGCCGGCGGCGACCTCGGCCGCGTGCATGCGCGGCGCGGGCGGCGGCGTGTGGAGCGGCGGCACGGCGTGGAGCGCCTCGGCCACGTCGACCACGCGGTATTCCTCGCCCTCTTCCGTGCGCACCACGTGGCGGCCGCCCGGCACCGCGTCGATCGCCTCCGCGGGCTCGGGACGCGCGAACACGCGCCACACGATGTGGTCCAGGTGGAGCCAGGCGCGCAGCAGGCCGAGCGCCAGCAGCGCCGCCGGACGCTCGCCGCGCGGGCGCGCGAGCGCGGACCACGGCTCGAGCGAGGGCTCGGTCATGGCGCCGCGCGAGGCCTCGTCGGTGATCTTGAGCTTCGCCACCGCGTGCCACGGGAGTGCGAGCGACAGCTCGCCCTGGCGGGCGAGCAGGTAGGCGGGCTTCGCGGCATGGAGCGGCACGCGCAGGGCCCAGCGGCCGTCGGGTTCGGGGAACAGCGCGCCTCCGGTGAGCCCGAGCACGGCGCCCGCGGCACCGAGCCCGCCCTCGTGCGCAGCGCGCGCGACCAGCGTGAGCGCCGCGTCCTGCATCTCCACGTGCAGCCGGCCGCCGGCATCGGCAGCGATCCAATCGAGCGCGGCGCGGAGGCCCGCCGCCACGGGGAGCACGACCATGGCTTTCGCCACCGCGGCCGGGTCGTCGAACGCGAAGTCGGTGAGCAGCACGTCCAGCGAGCGCACGTCTTCTGAAACCGCTGTTTCCGCCGGCGCGCTCGATCCCGGACCCGGGGACGCGGGGGCGGGGGCAGCCGTGCTCTCCTCCGTCACCGCCGCGCGCCATGCGAGGCCGGCGCTCGCGGCCAGCGTCGCCAACTCGCGATCGGCGCTCGCGAACGCGCCCACATCGCCGCGCGACTCCGTCTCGTCGGCGAGGCGCGCGAGGCGGTTGAGCGCGCGGTCGAGGGGTGCCGGGGCCGTGGCCGGCGCGCCCGTGCACGCGGTGAGCAGCGCCGCGAGCCCGGGCAGGTCCAGCAGCTCCGCGATGTCCGCCGCCGCGGCCCACGCCAGCGACGGCGCGGTGGGTGCTTCCGGCTGTCGCGTCGTGGCGATCGCGTTGCGCACGGCCGCGGCCAGGCCGGTCGCGATCTCGCGCGCGTGCGCGTCGCCGGTTCCGCTGGAGGCCATCATTCCGACGACTCGCTGCGCGGACTTTCGAACGACTCGCTGCGCTCGTCGGGTGCGGTGGCGGAGGGATCGTCTGGTGCGCGGGCAGGATGCTCCTCGGGCCCGGACGGCTCTTCGGAGCCGAACGGGTCCTCGTCGATCAGGCGCAGGTCGGGGGCGGGGAGCGCCACCGGCTCACCCACGGGCGCGAGCCGCACGACCAGGGCCTCCGCATCCGACGCGTTGCCGTCGAGCCGGCGCGCGAGCCGCTCGGCCACGCTCGAGGCGCGCTCGCTCGCGGTCGAGACCCGCTCGCCCTTGACACTCGCGTCCTGAACCATCTCGAGCACGCGCTCGAGCAGCCGGCGCACGTCGCGCCCCAGCTCCACGGACGCGGCCGCGGGGGTACTGCCGGCTCGCGCCCCGGCCGCCGGCGCTCCGGCCTCGAGCCGGGCGAGCGCCTGCTCGCGCGCCGCGCGCATGCGCGCATCGGCCTCGGCCACCGCCACCTCGATGTCGCGCGCGAAGCGCTGCGTGCGGTCGGTGGCGTCGCGCACCTCGCGGGCGAGGGATTTCAGCTCGTCGCCGAACGTGGCCGGGTCGCTCGTGCCCGCGAGCGCCTGGATGGCGATCAGCGTGGCGCGGTTGGCGAGCCGCTGCACCTGGTCGGAGACGTCCTGCACGCGTACGAGCCCGCGCCCGAGCGAGTCCACGCTCGCGAGCGAGGCGCCCACCAGATCCTCGAGCACCTGCCGCATGCGGCCCTGGTGATCCTCGGCGCCGGCAGGCTCGGCAGCGGTTGCCGCGTGCGGTCGCTTGAGGTTGCCGGCCAGCTCTCCCGAGAGCCGCTGCAGCTCGCGCAGCGTGGTCTGCAGCGCGGTCGCCTCGACGAACCCGCGCTCGGCCTGGGTCGCCGCTTCGCGCGCCTCGGCGATCACCGCCGAGAGCTCACCCGCCACCTGGCGCGCCGCTTCGCGGTTCTGCTCGTCCACCGCGGCGCGCCGCTGCAGCGCGTGCGCCAGCAGCTCACCGACCGCGGACACTTCGCCGTCGGGAAGCGCGGGTCGCTCCCAGCGCTCCGTGCGCTGCCAATGTTCGATGCTGGCGAACAGGATCTCGAGCTGCTCGCGAACGCGCTCCAGGTCCTGCAGCGCGCGCGTTTCGCGCTGGCGCTTCTCCAGCGTGTCCTGGACCGCGTCTCCCAGCTCGGAGAGCTCGCCCCAGCCGGAGCCCGCGGGCAGCCCGCGCAGCTCGGCGACGCGGTTCGAGCGCAGTCCCAAGAGCAGCCCGTGCAGCTGCCCGACGACGTGGTGGTCGATCCACAGCGCCAGCAGCAGCCCGATGATCAGCGAGGCGCAGGCCACGCCCGCGAGCCAGCCGTAGACGGCGGGATCGGACGGGGAGAGCGACGGCGTCGCCAGCATCCACAGCGTTCCCGCTGCGGCCACGAGACCACCGGAGAGGCATGCCAGCCACAGCCTCAGCTTCAAGCCGGGGCCGATGCGCGGTCGGGGTTGTGGGGTGGGAGCAGGAGTGGGGGCGTGCGTCATGGCCGGGGGTGAGTGAACCCGTGGGGATTCCCTGCCATTGCATCACGCAAGCGGCATGCCCCGGAAGTGTCACGCGCAGCGAGCGGCACTTGCGCGGTTCCCTTGGGTCGAAGCGCGGGTCAGCAGGTCGACAAGCGTGCACGACGCACGCGCCCCGCAACCCCGTGGAAATGCGGGCATGTCCGTGTGCCACAGGCA
>DATLUU010000171.1:0-2274 GCA_035577885.1 Verrucomicrobiia bacterium | reverse complement strand
GTCGCGCTTCTGGTGCGGTCGTTCGGCTACTCGGTCGCCCTGGGCGCGTTCATCGCCGGCGCGCTGGTCGCGGAATCCGGCGAGGAGAAGCACATCGAGCGCCTCGTCGATCCGGTGCGCGCGATGTTCGGCGCCATCTTCTTCGTCTCCGTGGGCATGATGATCGTGCCGGACACGGTGGTGAAGAGCTGGGGGGCCGTGGTGTCGCTCTCGCTGCTCGTCATCGCCGGCAAGATCGGCGCGGTGAGCGTGGCGTCGTTCTTGACCGGCAACGGCATCCGCACCGCGGTCCAGGCGGGCATGAGCCTGGCGCAGATCGGCGAGTTCTCGTTCATCATTGCCTCGGCCGGCATCGCCAGCGGCGCCACGCCGCCGTCGCTCTATCCCATCGTGGTCGCGGTCTCCGCGCTCACCACGCTCACCACGCCGTGGCTCATCCGCTCCGCCGGTCCGGTCGCGGCGTGGGTGGACAAGAGCCTGCCGCGCCCGCTGCAGACGTTCGCCGCGCTCTACGGTACCTGGATCGAGAGCACACGCGAGCGTCCTGCGACCTCCGCGGACCGTGTCCGCATCGGGCGCGCGATCCGCGCGCTGGCCCTGGATGCGGCGGCCATCGTCGTGCTCTGCGTCGGGGTGTCGATGGCGATGCAGCCGCTGGTGCGCGTGGTCTCGGAGCACACGCCGCTCGAGCCGCCGCTCGCACGCGGCCTGGTCGTGGGCGGCGCGCTTGCGCTCGCGGTGCCGTTCCTCGGCGGCATCGGGCGCACCGGCAGGGTGCTGGGCGACGCGCTCTCGCGACGAGCGTTCCCCGAACCCGAGCCCGGGCGGCTCGATCTCGCGGCCGCGCCGCGCCGCGCGCTCATCGTCGCCATCCAGTTCGCGACCGTGGTCATGGTCGGCGCGCCGCTCGTGACCGTGACGCAGCCGTTCCTGCCCGCGTTCACCGGTCTCGCCATGCTGCTCGTCATGGTCGTGGCCGTGGGCATCCACGTGTGGCGCAACGCCGCCGACCTCCAGGGGCACGTGCACGCCGCGGCGGAGGCGATCGTGTCCGCGATCGGCGAGCGCAATCGCGTCGCCGGGCCCGGGGGCGCCGAGCAGGCGCTCCAGCGGGCGTACCGGTTGCTGCCCGGCCTCGGCGAGCCGGTGCCGGTCACCGTGGGTCCGACCTCGCCGTTCGCCGGCAGCACGCTCTCCGAGACGGCGCTGCGCGGCCGCACCGGCGCCACGGTGGTGGCGATCTCGCGCGGCGAGGACGTCGTCCTGGTCCCCGATGGCCACGAGGTGCTCGAGGCCGGAGACGTGCTGGCGCTGGCGGGGACGACCGAAGCCGTGGAGGCGGCGCGGCTGCTGCTGGAGGGCGGGAGCCCCGACGCGACGGCGTCGGGCGATGCGGACGACGATTGAAGGCGCCGGCGCAGAGCGCCGGCGCCTCCGAGCTCGCGGCTACTTCATCACCGACCAGTAGAGCGCGTTGAACACGAACGGGAACGTGGCGTTCGTCTGCGCGCGGTGCTGGGCGCGGAAGCCGAGCAGCACGATGCGCCCCTGGCCGAACGTCGTCGCCACCGCGGCCGCCTTGCGTGTGAGCTTCTCCTCGCCCTTGATCCAGCCCGAGAGCAGCACGTCGTGCGGGTCCTCCGGGTACGTGGCGAGCACCCAGCGATCCAGCTCGCTCGCGGGCGGCGCGGTCTGGAACGCGATCGGCTTGTCCACGAAAACGCCCAGCTCGCGCGGCAGGCCGTACGTCACCGGATTGCCGGACGCCACCGCCACGCGCAGGATCGAGCCCGGACAGCCGAAGTCGTTCGGCGTCGCCTTCGCGAGCGTGTTCATCACCGGGATGTTGAACTGCTCGATCACGTAGTCGGTCGCCGCCGAGAACGCGATCAGCGTGCCGCCCGCCGTGACGAAATCCTTGAGCGCCTTCGCGCCTTCCTTGTCGAGCCCGCCCTGGTACTCGGGCGGCAGCTCGACGAAATACGACATCTGACCGTCATCCCGCTTGGGCTTGCCGCTGGCGATGACCTCCTTCGGCACGTCGGGGAGGATGATGGCGTCGAGCTTCCCGCGCAGTCCGCCCTTCTGGATCGCGGCGTTGTCGAGCGAGACGGGCTTGAAGCCGTACTGCTCGAGCAGCCAGCGCGTCCAACCCTCGTCCATCGACGCGGCCCACGGCTTGTAGAGGCCCACGCGCGGCGCGGCGAGCGGCTGCACGCCGGACGGAATGGTGCCGACATCCGCCAGCGTCACGCCCCGGCCATGCACCTCCCT
>DATLUU010000170.1:0-7703 GCA_035577885.1 Verrucomicrobiia bacterium | reverse complement strand
CACCACCGCGCCGACGAAGAACGCCACCACGCCGGCGTACGCCGCCGCGAGGTGGTAGCGGTTGATCGCCGGCAGCGTGCTCACCACCGCCACGCCGCCCAGCGCCACGGTGCCGATCAAACGGTCGAGGATCACGGTGCTGAGCGCGTTCGCGCGCGTCGATCCCGTGCGCGTGGCGTCGAGCGTGCGCATGAAGTCGCCGGCGACGTTCGCGGGCAGGAAGTTGTTGAAGAACTGACCGACGAAGTAGTACGTCGTCACCTTCCAGTACGGGATCTCGATGCCGGCGGCGCGCAGCAGCCGCTCCCACTGGTAGGAGGCGAGCAGGTGGCTCGCGACCAGCACCGCCGCCGCGGCGGCGACCCACGAGGGATCGGCGTGCCCGAGCGCGGGCCCGATCTGCGCCCACTGGACGCGGCGGAAGAGCCAGCCGAAGAGCAGGAGGCTCACGACCACCTTGGCCGCGAGCAGCAGCACCGTGCGTGGCGAGCGCCCGCCGCTCATCCGCTCACCCCGAGCAGCGCGTCCATCGAGCGCCGGCCGCACTCGTCCCACTGGAAGCGGGACGCCCACGTCACCGCCGCGCGCGAGAGCCGCTCGCGGAGCGTGTCATCGGAGAGCACGCGCACGAGCGCTTCCGCCATCGCGGCGTCGTCGGCGAACGGCACCAGGAGCCCGGTCTCGTCGCGGCGAACCGAGTCGCGAAGGCCCGGAGCGTCCGTGGCCACCGCGGGCGTGCCGCAGGCCGCCGCCTCCACCACGGTCAGGCCCCAGCCCTCCTTGGGCGAGGGCTGCAGCAGCGCCCACGCACTTTGCAGCCGCCGCACCTTCTCGGCGCCGGGAAGGAAACCGAGGAACGCGACCGCGGAGTCGAGCCCGGCGGCTTCCGCCTGGCGGCGCAGTGCTCCCGCGAACGGGCCGTCGCCCACGATCTCCAGGCGCACCCCGGGCACGCGCGCGCGCACCGCGGGCAGCGCGCGCAGCACCCAGTCGAGGCCCTTGTAGCGCCGCAGCCGGCCCACGAACGCCAGCGTCGGCACGGCGGCCTTGGGAACGCTCGGGTCGGTGCGGTAGCGATCGTGGTCGACGCCGCAGTGCACCACCTCGATGCGCCCGGGCTCCAGGCCGCGGGCGACCAGGTCGTCGCGCGTGCTCTCCGAGATCACCAGGAACCTGCAGCGCGCGTACGCCCACGGGATCAGCCCTTCCAACGCCAGAACGTAGCTGGCGACGACGACGTTGGCCTCGCGGTAGGCGGTGGTGCCGAAGAGATGCGGCACCACGACGGCGACCGGTGCCCGCGTGAACCACGGCGTGAAGCACGGCACCTTGTTGACGTCCTCCACCACCAGGTCCGGGGCCTGGGCGCGCGTGAACTCGCGGCGCAGCACGCCGGGCACGACGAAGTTGAAGTTCCACCAGCTCCCGCGGCGGACGATCCTCATGCCCTGGTGTTCCCCTTCGCGCGCCCCGCCGGGGAAGCCCGCGGCGAGCCACGTCACGCGCCAGCCGCGGCGCACCGCCTCGAGCAGCACCTGCTCCAGGTGCAGCTCGGCGCCGCCCGCTTCGGGGTGGGCGGGGTCGCGGAAGTTGATGGCGAGCAGGTGTCGACTCATCGCCGCCTGCCGACGGTCCCGATCACGTGGCAGGTGTTGAGCGCCCAGCGACGACGCCGGAGCCAGCCGCGCCAGCGCTCCCAGCCGTTCGACCACCACGCCGGCCCGCGCGGGTCGAGCGGCAGCCGCGCGCCGGTGCCGCGCTTGAGCACCTCGCGCACGACGCGGTACCAGAGGCCCGGCACCATCCAGTCGCCGTAGCTCCTCACCACCTCGAGCCCCGAGTCGCGCACCAGCCGCTCCAGCTCGTCCACCGTGAACTGCGTCTCCCAGCCCGCGAACCAGCGGTTGACGAGGATCAACCCGTTCTTCATCAGCGTGTAGAGGTGCCAGGTCTGCGGCACGTCCACGAGCACCCGCCCGCCGGAGCGGGTGATGCGCGCGTTCTCCTTAAGCAGCGGCCGCGGATCGCGGAAGTGCTCGAGCAGCCCCTGGTGGAACGAGACGTCGATGGCGCCGTCGCGGAACGGCATGCGCGTGGCGTCCGCCTGCACGAGCATCACCGGCACGCCCTGCGCCTTCGCCTGGTCCCTCACCAGGTGCAGCGACTGCGGCGAGTAATCGAGCACGATCCCGCGCGCGCCGCGGCGCGCCAGCTCCAGCAGGTCGCGCCCCGAGCCGGCGCCGATCTCCATCACCCGCCGGCCCTCGACCGGGCCGTCGGCCAGCACCTCGCGCACGAGCCGGCCGCCGGTGGAGTAGGTGTCGTCGATGTCCTGGCGGTGGCCCTTCCAGTAGGACTCCCAGTGCTCGAGCGTCGAGACCCGTGCCGTCATCGTCTCACTCCCCACTCCTCACTCGCCCCAGTGCAGGCGCTCGGCCAGGTAGGCGGGAAGGCCCGCATCCAGGATGCGATCCACGGCGCGCTCGAGGTCGTACTCCAGGCGCACGTGCTCGAACGTCCACGCCTCGTCGTCCCACAGCAGGTAGCCGGCGCGCGGATCGCCGTCGCGCGGCTGGCCGACGCTCGGCACCACGACCAGGTAGCGCCGCTCGCGCGACGCCTGCAGCACCGCGTCGCGCGTGTACGTCGCGCGCGAGCCGCGGACCTCGAACGTGCCCGGCACGTGCGAGTGCCCGACGAAGCACACCGGCTCGCTGCACGACGCCATCTCGTGCGCGGCATCGCCGGGCCGGAACACGTAGCTCCACGCCGCGGGGTCCGAGGGCGAGGCGTGCACGAGCCGCACGCCGCGCCACGCCATCGTCAGCGGCAGGTGGATCAGGTAGTCGCGGTGCTCGCTCGAGAGCGCCTTCGCCGTCCACCGCGCCGCGCGCGCGGCGTCGGGATTGAACGCCTCGACGCCCGAGGGCCGCACCGCGGCGTCGTCGTGGTTCCCCAGCACCGCCGCCTCGATCTGCGGGCGCAGCAGCGACAGGCACTCGTTCGGCGACGCACCGTAGCCGACGAAGTCGCCGAGGCAGACCTTGTCGGCGGCGCCGCGGCGCTCGACGTCGGCGAGCACCGCCTCCAGCGCCTCGAGGTTCGCGTGCACGTCGCTCAGGATCGCGTGCAGCATCAGAACTCCGCCGGGCGCAGCCGCCGCGCCGCCCGGTCGAGGACGCCGTTCACGAACGCGCCCGAGTCGGCGCTCCCGAACGTGCGCGCGATCTCGATCGCCTCGTCCAACACCACGCGCGCCGGCGATCCCGGGCGCGCGAGCAGCTCGGCGACCGCGACCCGCAGCACCGCGCGATCGGTGGCGGCGAGGCGCGCCACGGTCCAGCGGTCGTCGAGCGCCGATTGCAGGGCCTCGTCCACGCGCGGCGCGCCGGTCTCGAGCTGCGCCACGACGTCGTCGATGAGCTCGACCTGGTCGGCGGAGAGCTTGTCCTCGCTCTCGCGCCGCAGCTCCCACGCCCTCGCGTAGGCGTCGCCCGCGATGTCCGCCTGGTAGGCGACGCGGAACGCCACCTCGCGCGCGCGCCGCCGCGCGCCGGTCGCCGGGCTCACTTCGCCGCCCGCGTGGCGGCGCGCAGGGCCGCCATGGAGACGGCGGCGAGCGCCACCTGAGCGCCGGTGTTGCCGTGCGTGCCGCCAGCGCGCGCCTCCGCCTGGGCCGCGTCGTACACCGCGAGCACGCCATTCAGCACCGGCACGCCGGTGTCGAGCGCCACGCGCTGCAGCCCCTGCGCCGCGCCCTCGGCCACGAGCCGGAAGTGCTCGGTCTCGCCGCGGATCACGACGCCGAACGCGAGCACGGCGTCGAAGCGCCCAGAAGCCGCGGCCCACGACGCCGCGACCGGCAGCTCGAGGCTCCCCGGCACCCACGACAGCTCCACGTCGGCGTCGCGCGCGCCCTGGCGGCGCAGCGTGTCGAGCGCGGCGTCGACGAGGCGCTTCACCAGCGTCTCGTTCCAGCTCGCGGCGACCACGGCGAAGCGCCGGCCGGCCGCGCTGCTCACGCCTTTCGCTCCCGCCTGTCCGCTCACTCCCCCTCCCGCGCGAGTTCGAGCAGGTGGCCGAGCTTGTCGCGCTTCGTGGAGAGGTAGCGGCGGTTGTGTGGGTTCGGCTTCACCTGCACCGCCACGCGGCTCTCGATGTGGAGGCCGTAGGCCTCGAGGCCCACCACCTTGCGCGGGTTGTTCGTGAGCAGGTCGATGCGGCGCACGCCGAGGTCGACCAGGATCTGCGCGCCGATCCCATAGTCGCGCAGGTCGGCGGCGAAGCCGAGCTTCAAGTTGGCGGTCACCGTGTCGTAGCCCTTGTCCTGGAGCTTGTAGGCGCGGAGCTTGTTCTCGAGCCCGATGCCGCGGCCCTCCTGCCGCAGGTAGAGCAGCACGCCCGCGCCGCGCTTCGCGATCGCGCGCAGCGCCGAGTGGAGCTGCTGTCCGCAGTCGCAGCGTTGCGAGCCGAACACGTCGCCGGTCAGGCACTGGGAGTGGACGCGCACCAGCGTCGGCTGCTTGGGAGAGATGCGACCCTTGACCAGCGCGATGTGGTGATCGCCCTCGAGCACGCTCTCGTAGAGGTGGAGCTGGAACTCGCCCTCCGGCGTGGGCAGCGGCACCTGGAGCAGCGGCCGCACCAGGTGCTCGCGCTTGCGACGCCACTCGATCAGGTCGCGGATGGTGAGGATGCCGAGGCGGTGCCGGCGCGCGAACGTCTTCAACGCCGGCAGGCGCATCATGTGGCCGTCCTCGTCCATGATCTCGCACACGGCCGCGACCGGGGCGAGGCCCGCGAGCCGGCAGAGATCGGGTGCCGCCTCGGTGTGGCCGGCGCGCCGGAGCACGCCGCCGGGCACCGCGCGCAGCGGGAACACGTGGCCCGGCCGCACGAAGTCTTCCGCCACGGCCTGCGGCCGGGCGAGCGCGCGGAACGTCCGCGCCCGGTCGAACGCCGAGGTGCCCGTGGTCGTGCCGCGCTTCGCGTCCACCGACTCGGTGAACGGCGTGCCGAACTTGGACGTGTTGTCGGAGACCAGGAGCTTCAACCCGAGGCGGTCCGCGATCTCCGGCGCCATGGGCGCGCACAGGATGCCGCGGCAGTGCTTGACCGCGAAGTTCACCATCGCGGGCGTGGCGTGCTCGGCCGCGAACACGATGTCGCCCTCGTTCTCGCGATCGGCGTCGTCGACGACCACGATCATCTTCCCCGCCTTGATGTGCCGGAGCGCCTCCTCGACCGTGAGCAGCGGCGGGCCCGCGGCGGCGCGGCCGCGCTGGGCCTTGGCCGGGATCTTGCGGGTCGCGGTCAGCGGCGTCATCGGGCTCCCTCTTCGAGCAGGCGCGCGAGGTAACGGGCGAGGAGGTCCACTTCGAGGTTCACCCGCGTGCCCGGCGCGTAGGAACCGGCCGAGGTCATGGCGAGCGTATGGGGAATGTACGCGATTTCGCAGCCCGAGTCGGTGAGCCCGGCCACGGTGAGGCTCACGCCGTCCACGGCCAATGAGCCCTTGTGCGCGACGAAGCGCGCGAGGCTCGCGGGGAGCGCGATCGTCACCCGCACGCCGTCGCCCTCGGGCGTGCGCGCGCGCACCTCGCCGACGCCGTCCACGTGACCCTGCACCAGGTGTCCGCCCAGCCGGTCGGAGAGCCGGAGCGAGCGCTCGAGGTTGATCGCGGTGCCGGCTCGCCAATCGGCGAGCGTGGTGAGCCGCAGCGTCTCCGGCACCGCCTCGACCGCGAACCTCCCCGGCTCCACCGCGACCGCGGTCAGGCAGCAGCCCGAGCACGAGATGCTGTCGCCGACGCGCGCGTCCTCGAGCACGCGGCTCGCCCCGATCCAGAAGCGTCTCCCCGCGGGCCGCTCCTCCACCGACTGCACGCGACCCAGCTCTTCCACGAGTCCGGTGAACATCACTCGTCTCCCAGATCCACGACGATCCGTGCGTCGTCGCCGACGAGCGACGCCGAGACCACGCGCCCGCGCGAGGCGTGTTCGAGCGGGAGCGCGAGCCCGTCGCACCACGACAGCCCGCCGCCCAGGACGAACGGCGCGCTGTAGAGCACGATCCGCTGCACGAGCCCGGCGCGGACGAACGATGCGCCGAGCGTGCCGCCACCCTCGAGCAGCACCTCGTGGCGGCCCTCGCGGGCGAGCCGCTCGGCGAGCGCGGAAAGCGACACGCGCAGGCGCGCGGCCGGGAGCCGCCACACGGTGACGCCGCGCGCGGCGAGCGCGCGCTCGCGCGCCACGGGAGCGGCAGCCGTGCACGCCGCGACCGTGCCGCGGGCGAGCGGCGGCGAGAACACGCGCAGCGTCTTCGGCAGCGAAAGTCGCGAATCCACGACCACGCGCAGCGGCTGAGCACGCCGCGAGCTTTCGGAGGCGCCCCTGCCGTCACGGGCGGTCAGCCGCGGGTCGTCGGCGCGCGCGGTGCCCGCGCCCACCACGATGGCGTCGCTCGCGGCGCGAAGCCGGTGGCCGTCGGCGCGCGCCTCGAGCCCGGTGATCCACCGCGAGCGCCCGCGCGCGTCGGCGATGCGGCCGTCGAGCGAGCTCGCCACCTTCCAGGTGATGCGCGGCCGGCCCGTCGCGTGCACCTGCCGGTAGGCGGCCAGCTGCGCTTCCGCCTCGTCCGCCAGCAGTCCCAGCTCGACGCCCACGCCCTCCGCACGCAGCTTCCGCAGGCCCCTGCCGTTGACGCGCGGGTCGGGATCGCGCTGCGCCACGACGCAGCGCGCGATACCCGCTGCGAGCAGCGCGTCCACGCACGGCGGCGTGCGACCCCAGTGCACACACGGCTCGAGCGTGACGTAGAGCGTCGCCCCGCGCGCGGCGGCACCGGCGCGCGCGAGCGCTTCCACCTCGGCGTGGCTCTCCCCCAGCGCGCGATGCCAGCCCTCGCCCACGATCCTCCCGCCGCGCACGATCACCGCGCCCACGATCGGGTTCGGCGCCGTGTGGCCGCGGCCGCGCTCGGCGAGCTCGAGCCCGCGGCGCATGAAGCGCTCGTCGTCGCTCCGGTTTCGGCTGTGGTTCGGGATCCGCGGTGGCATGAGAGGCCCCGGTGGGTCGGACACGGGGCGCGGCAGCGCGCACGACGTCTTCACGCGCGGAGCCGGTGGCTCCGCGCATCCGAACGTCGCGGCGCTCTCCTTCTTCCATCCCGACTGTGACGGTCGGCCCCGGAATCTCGCCGGGTCTGCCGGTCCGGAATGCTCCCCGGAGGGCTCGCGGGCTGTACCGCCGGTGGGGGCTTCCACCCCGCCCCGAAGGAAAAGCGGCGGAAAGTGTAAGGTGCCACGCGCGATAGCGTCAAAATGGACGCCGGATGCGCGCCGCTATCCTCCGGCCTTGTCCCGAGGGCGGCATTCGCGGTCCAATAGGAGCCTCAGCCACCCCCCGGCCCGGCCGCGGGCCCCAACCGGAGAACCCCGATGCGGCGCCCCCTCGCGCTCCTCGTCGTCGCGCTCGCCTGCGCAGCCCTGGTCTCGGCGCTCGCCCCCGGCCGAGGCGTCACCCGCACGCAGGCCGCGAACGATTTCGTCCACTTCGAGAGCGGACAGGTGCACCCGCTGGCGATGACGCCCGACGGCAGGCGACTGCTCGCCGTCAACACGGCGGACGACCAGCTCGCGGTGTTCAACGTCACCGGCGGCGCGCCGGTGCTCGTCGCCGAGATCCCGGTGGGGCTCGAG
>DATLUU010000169.1:0-8909 GCA_035577885.1 Verrucomicrobiia bacterium | reverse complement strand
CGCCGCTCGATATCGCGCTGGCCCCGCCGTTCCCGAACCCGATGCGCGACGCGGCCACGATCCGTTATGTCACCGTGGAGCCTGGACCCGTTGAGATCGCGATACTCGACGTGAGCGGGCGGCGCGTCCGCATGCTGGAAGACGAGCAGCGCGAGCCGGGTGCCGGCGTGCTGCGCTGGGACGGTCGCGACGAGCGCGGCACCCGCGTGGCGCCCGGCGTCTATCTCGTGCATATGCGCTCGCGCGGCCGCGCGCTCAGCCGGCGGATCGTTCTCGTCGACTGAGCGCCCCGAACGACGCCGCGAAATGCGGAGCGGGGCGCCTTCGAGGGACGCCCCGCGTCGTTCGTGATGACGCTCAGCTCTTCGCCAGCTTCCTCAGCACGGTCTGCAGGATGCCGCCGTTTCTGTAGTACTCGACGTCGATCGGCGTATCGAGCCGGGCGATTGCCGAGAACTCGAGCACCGAACCGTCCTCGCGCTTCGCCCGCACGGTGACCTTCTGCCGCGGCTTCAAGCCGGCTTCCAGTCCCGAGATGTCGAAAACCTCGCGGCCCGTGAGCCCGAGCGACTCGGCGCTCTGGCCGCTCTCGTAGACGAGCGGCAGCACGCCCATGCCGACCAGGTTCGAGCGGTGGATGCGCTCGAAGCTCTCGGCCAGCACCGCGCGCGCGCCGAGCATCAGCGTGCCCTTGGCGGCCCAGTCGCGCGAGCTGCCCGAGCCGTACTCCTTCCCCGCCAGCACCACGAGCGGCGTGCCCGCCTTCTGGTAGCGCTCGCTGGCGTCGAAGATCGGGAGCTGTTCGCCGCTGGGGAAGTGCACGGTGAAGCTGCCCTCGCTGCCGGGGATCAACAGGTTCTTCAAGCGGATGTTCGCGAAGGTGCCGCGCACCATCACCTGGTCGTGGCCGCGCCGCGAGCCGTAGCTGTTGAAGTCGCGCTTCTCGAGCCCGCGCTCGCGGAGCCACGCGCCCGCCGGGCTCGCCTGCGCGATGTCGCCCGCCGGCGAGATGTGGTCGGTGGTCACCGAGTCACCGAGCATCACCAGGCAGCGCGCGCCATGGATGTCCTTCACCGGCGCCGGCTCGGCGGTGAGCCCGGTGAAGAACGGCGGCTCGTGGATGTACGTGCTCTTGGCGTCCCAGGCGTAGCGTTCGCCGCCGGCGACGGGCAGCGCGTTCCAGCGCGGGTTGCCGTCGAACACGTTGCCGTAGTTCGTGGCGAACATCTTGGGATCCAGGCTCGACGCGATGGTGTCGGCGATCTCCTGCCGCGTCGGCCACACGTCCCTCAGGAACACGGGCTTGCCGTCGCTGCCCGTGCCGAGCGGCTCGCGCTCGAAATCCACGTCGACGCTGCCCGCGAGCGCGTACGCCACGACGAGTGGCGGCGAGGCGAGGTAGTTCGCGCGGGTCTGTGGATGCACGCGCCCCTCGAAGTTGCGATTGCCCGAGAGGACCGCAGCGGCGACAAGTTTGCCTTCATCGACGGCCTTCGCGACAGCTTCGGGGAGTGGCCCAGCGTTGCCGATGCATGTCTGGCACCCCAGACCCGCGAGATAGAAGCCGAGTGCTTCCAGGTCGATCATCGTGCCGGACTTCTTGAGGTAGTCCACGACCACCTTCGATCCGGGCGAGAGGCTCGTCTTCACGTACGGCTTGGTCCGCAGCCCCTTCGCCACCGCCTTCTTCGCGAGCAGGCCCGCGCCCACCATCACCGACGGGTTGGACGTGTTCGTGCACGACGTGATCGCGGCGATCACCACCGCACCATGCGCGAGCGTGTCGGCGTGGCCGTTGCTCTGCACCCTTGCCGTGCGCGCGAGGTCGGCCTCGGCCAGTCCGTAGCCGCGCTCCTTGACCGGGGCGGTGAGGCCCTTCCGGAACGACGTCTTCACGTCGCGCAGGGCGACGCGGTCCTGCGGCCGCTTCGGGCCCGCGAGGCTCGCCTCCACCGAGTCCAGGTCCAGCTCCAGCGTATCGCTGAACGAGGGCTCGGGCGCGCCGTCGGTGCGGAACAGGCCCTGCGCCTTGTAGTAGGCCTCGGTGAGCTGTGCCGCGTCGCGACGATTCGTGCGCTCGAGGTAACGGATGGTTTCGTCGTCCACGGGGAAGAACCCGATCGTGGCGCCGTACTCGGGCGCCATGTTGCCGATCGTGGCGCGGTCGGGCAGCGACATCGCGGACAGGCCGGGCCCGTAGAACTCCACGAACTTGTCGACCACGCCCTTCTTCCTCAGCATCTGCGTGACCGTGAGCACCAGGTCGGTCGCGGTGACGCCGTCGCGCAGCTTGCCGGTCAGCCGGAAGCCCACCACCTGCGGCGTGAGCATGTAGAGCGGCTGCCCCAGCATCACCGCCTCGGCCTCGATGCCACCCACGCCCCAGCCCACCACCCCCAGGCCGTTGATCATCGTCGTGTGCGAGTCGGTGCCCACGAGCGTGTCGGGATACGCCACCGTGTCCGTGCCCTCGCGCGACGTGAGCGTCACGCCGGCCAGGAACTCGAGGTTCACCTGGTGCACGATGCCGGTGGCCGGCGGCACGACGCGGAAGTTGGAGAACGCCTTCTGCCCCCAGCGCAGGAACTCGAAGCGCTCGCGGTTGCGCTGGAACTCGATCTCCGCGTTCCTCTCGAGCGCCATGCCGTTCCCGAACATGTCCACCTGGACCGAGTGGTCGATCACGAGGTCCACGGGTACCAACGGGTTGATCTTCTTGGGATCGGCGCCCATGCGCTGCACCGCCTCGCGCATCGCGGCCAGGTCCACGACGCACGGCACCCCGGTCAAGTCTTGAAGTATGACGCGCGCGGGCTTGAACGGCAGCTCCACCGGTTCGGCGCCCGTGGCCTGCCAGCGCGCGAGGCGCTTCACGTCGTCCTGCGTGACCTGGTAGTCGTCGCAGGTGCGGACCGCGGCCTCGAGCAGCACGCGGATCGAGTACGGGAGCTTGGCGAGATCGACGCCGAGTTGCTTCGCAAGCGCGTCCAGGCGATAGACGTGGACGGTGCCGCTCGGCGTGGTGAGCGGCTGGCGGACGCCGAAGGCGTCACGGGCGGGAGCGTTCATGGCTCGTCCTTTCCTGAAGTACGGGGCACACAGGGCCACCGGGTCAGACGGGGAGGCACACAGGGCCTCCGGTGAACAATCGCTATCCTACATCATCGGCAGCACCGCAGCCCGCGCACAGTTCCCCGCCATCCATCGGGCGAAACCCACGTTCCAGCGGGCCGCCGTGGCGCATCCGGGCCCGGGCGGCGAGGATGCTCCCACCCGCACGGAGGCCGTCCATGTACCTGGTCCTCAAGCTCTTGCACGTCGGCGCGGTGGTGATGTTCCTCGGCAACATCACCACCGGGCTCTTCTGGCACCGCCACGCCGCGCGCACGCGCGATCCGCGAATCCTGCACCACGCGATGGACGGGATACTCCGCAGCGATCGCTGGTTCACGAACCCGGCCGCGGCCACGATCGCCATCACCGGCGTGCTCACCGCGGTGGTCGGCCACCTCCCGATCCTGCGTACGCACTGGATCGCAGGCGGGCTCGGCTTGCTCATCCTCTCCGGGCTCGTGTTCGTGACCCGCGTCACGCCGCTCCAGAAACAACTCCGCGACCTCGCGCGCGCCGGCGTCATCGGCACGTTCGACTACCCGCGCTACGAGGCGTTGGCGCACCAGTGGGAGCTGTGGGGCGCGGTCGCGCTCCTGCTGCCGCTCGGGTCTTTCGTGTTGATGATCCTCAAACCGCAGTGGTGATCCCTGGCGATGTTCACGACCACTGTTCGCGAAGACGCTCGTGGCCGCTGCGGCTCACCGGCAGCTGCTTTCCGTCGCGCAGGATGATGACGCGCTGGTCCTTTGCGATCAGCTCGACGCGCGCGATGCGGTCGACGTTCACCAGGTAGGAACGATGAACGCGCACGAAGCGCTCCGGATCGAGCGTCTCCGAGAGCTCGGAGAGCGTCTGGTGCTTGAGGTGCGAGTGGCCCGCGGCGTGGACCGCCACGTAGTCGTCCTGGGCCTCGACGTAGTCCACCTGCTCGCTGGGGATGACGTGTACCTGCGCGCCGTCGCGCACGACGATGCGCTCGGCGAAGTGCCCCTGGCCGCGCGCGCTCGCCGCCAGCGCGGTCGCGCTCGCGGCCGGCGTCGCATCCTGCGCGCGCGCCGTGGCCAGCGCGAGCCGGTCGCGCGCGCGGCCGAGCGCTTCGGCCAGGCGCTCGCGGCCGAACGGCTTCAGGAGATAGTCCACCGCGTGCACCTCGAACGCACGCAGCGCGTACTCGTCGTACGCGGTGCAGAAGATCACCGCCGGCGCGCCGGGCTCGCCGGCGACCAGCTCCAGTACCTCGAAGCCGTCGAGTTTGGGCATCTGCACGTCGAGGAACACCAGGTCCGGCTTCTGCTCGGCGATCGACTTCACCGCCTCGAAGCCGTTCGCGCACTCGCCGGCAACCTCGACGTCCGCGTGCGCGCCCAGGTACTCGCGCAGCAGCGACCGCGCCGGGGCCTCGTCGTCCACGACCAGCACGCGCAGGCGCTCAGGCACGGGCGCCCCCGGCTTCGCCGTCGACCGCGGGCAGCGTGAGCAGCACGCGGAACACGTCTCCCTGGCGCGAGGCGGTGAGCTGCGACTCGCGCGCACCGAACACCTCGAGCCGCCGGCGCACGTTTTCGAGGCCCACACCCTCGCCCCGCCGGAGCGGCGCGTCGGGATCGACCGGGTTCTCCACCGACACGCGCAGCGCTTCCCCGGCGCGCTTCGCCTCGATGCGGATGACGCCGCCGGCGACACAGTCCTGGATGCCGTGTTTGATCGCGTTCTCGACCAGGGGCTGGAGCAGCAGCGGCGGCACGTGACAGGCGGCCGCCGCCGGCTCGACCGCGCGCTCGATGCGCAGGCGATCGCCGAAGCGCACCTGCTCGATGCCGAGGTAGCGGTCGACGAGCGCCAGCTCCTCGCCCAGCGTGACCTCGTCGCGCGCGCCGAGCGCGAGCGTGCGGCGGAGGAAGTCGCCGAGCCCCTCGCACATCCGCCGTGCGCCCTCGGGGTCGCTGCCCACGAGCGCGTTGATGGAGTTGAGGCTGTTGAAGAGGAAGTGCGGGTTCAACTGCGCGCGCAGGGCGCGCAGCTCGGCCTCGCGCGCGCCGACCTGCGTCTCGAGCATGCGCCGCTCGGCCTCGTGAGAGGCCTCGAAGGCGAGATAGAGGTAGTGGGCGACCGCACTCAGGAGGTAGAACGGGACGCCTGTCACCAGCAGCACGAGCAGGTCCTGGATCAGCGCGTCGCGCGAGAGCCCGGCCGAGTACACCCAGCGCTGGAGCGCCACGCCCCAGAACGCACCCAGCGCGACGCGCACGACGCTGGTCTGGAGCGCGGCCGCGAGCTGGGCGAACACCGCCTTCCACAACGCGGCGCCCTGCACCCCCGAGAGGGGATGCCGGCGACACACCCACCACGCCGACAGCACGATGAACGTGGTGAAGATCTGCAGCGGCACCGCGAACGCCAGCGCCGCGGGCCACGGGCGCGTCTCGAGCAGCCGCAGCATCCACGCCAGCGGCACGCCCGAGAGCGCCGCCAGGGCGAGGACGAGCAGCAGTCGGGCCGGCCGGGCGAGCAGCGGGTGCACGCGATCAGCCCACCGGTGGCGGCGGTGGCGGCGGCGGCGGCGGGGCTTGCGGCTCCGGGCCGACGTCGCGAGTGATGGTGATGCCGCTCTGGTCGATGCGCACTTCCTTGCGGCTCCGCCCGGAGCGGGTCACGCCCACCTTCACGCCCCTGAACTGGTTCCAGCCGCGCTTCGTGTTGCGGATCTCGACCCCACCCATCACCACGAGACCGCGGACGACCAGCGTCGTCGCCGCCTCGCCGCCGGCGAAGTGCGTCGAGTCCTCGACGCCGCCCATCACCGGCGTCACTTCGGAGACCACGTGCCAGTCCTCGGGCACGACCAGCTCGATGCCGCCCCACCACGCGAACACCTCGGCCACCACCTCGCGACCGCGCGGGCGGGCCCCGGTCAAGTCGGCCTCGACGCCCCCCATGACCGCCGTGGCCTCGAGCCCGATGAAATCCTGCGATTCCACCTTCCGCGCGTTGCCGCCCATGAACGCGAACGGCCGCGGGTAGGAGCTGCGGTCGCTCAGGTCATGCCCGGCGCCGGGACCGCGCATCGAGCGCCACACCAGTATGGAGCCGACGATGATCAGCCACACCGGCCACAGCCGGAAGATGCTGATGTGCACGATGCCCAGCTCGCGCGCGAGCATGTAGAACCCGATCAGCATGACCAGGCTGCCGCTCACCACGCGCCGCGTGCCATCCAGGCCGGTGAGCCGGATCACGCCGTAGACGACGAGCGCCGCGGGCCACCAGCGCAGGATCTCGTCCACCCCGGGCACGCCGAGATTCTCGAGCGTCCACATGAGGCCGCACGCGACGAGCACGAGACCGAAGATCAGGCGCCCGGTCACGCGCGGCCCGGATCGCTCGATCACCACGCCGCGGGGCAGTCCGGGATCGCCCGGGTCAACGCTCATCGCCCACCTCCGATTCGACGACATCGCCGCGTCCGTTCGCGCCTGGAGCGTGCACCAGCCACGCCGCGAGCGCGAGCGCCATGGCCGTGGCCAGCGCCAGCACCACGAGCTCGCCGCCCACGTGCAGCGCCGTCTGCGCCACCGCCACGCCGGCGGCGAGCGCATGGCTCGGCCCCGCCCACACCACCAGCGACAACAACGTCAGGTTCTGCACCACGAGCCACACCGTGCACACGGCGAGCCCGACTTCGCGCCAGCGGCGCCAACCCCTGCCCTGCCGCTCAGCTGACATGACCGTCCTCCTCCGCGCGCCAGAAGCGCGCGACAATCGCCTCGGTGAGCGTGCCGAGGCCCACCGCCACGATGGCCAGCGGCCAGCTCCGGCTCCAACCGAGCCCGTACCAATCGTTCGTCGCCACGAGCAGCCAGCCGCCGAGCGCCGCCGTCGTCACCGCACTACCCACGCCGCTCGGGCCGCGCGCGGTCGGGAGCGAGCCCAGGCCGGAGATGATCACGAACATCGGCCACCAGTGCCGCAGCGTGTCGTTCGGCCACAGGCCGCTGTTCGTGAGCAGGAACGTGACGCCGAGCGCCATGAGGATCAGACCCCATACGAGCGTGTCGCGGTTCCGCCGGTACCGCTTGTCCATCGCTTCGGCCCTCCGTTCCCACCGTTCTTGCGTTCGCGCCGTGCGCGCCGTGAGCCATCGCCCACGAGTGGAAGTTACGGACGCCGGGGCGGCCGGTCGCGGGGGTTTCGGCGAACCGCGCCTGGGGGTCGGTGAACGACGCCGGCGGGCGGTGGAAGGGGCTGCTCAACCCTTGACCGGGCGGCTCCGAAGGGCGAGCGCCAGCGAGCCCATGCCAATGATCGCTGCGAATCCGAACCACTGGATCGCGTACGACAGGTGCATGGACTCGTCGGGCACGACGTAATCCTCCGGTATGGGCGCGCTCGTGCTCTGCGCGCTGCCCGGCAGCACGCGCACGAACCACGGTGCGAGCGCGCCGCCGAGGCGCGCGGCGGCCGAGTCGGGATCGAGCACGCGCGCCGACCACACGCGCACACCCGATCGCTCCGACGGCAGCATGGCCCAGGGCGTGGGATGCGCCGGGCGCTCGAGCGGAAGCACCACGCCGGTCTCGTCGGCGAGCGAGTCCGGGAACAGCTCCGGGTGTGCCGTGCGCGCATCCGCCGTGGGCAGCCAGCCGCGCTCCACGAGCACCTGCTCGCCCGACTCGAGCCGCACCGCGCTCACGAGCGACACGCCCGCGGCGCCGAGGTGCGTGCGCCCCGAGAGCAGCACGTGCGTCGAGAGATCCCAGAGACCCAGGACGCGGACGCGCGAACCCGTCTCGGGCGGCGTCCCGGGCAAACCCAGCTCGAGCTCGAGCGGTGGCCGCGCGAGCAGTGCGCGCTGCGCGGCGTGAAGCGTGTGCTTGTAGCGCATGCGCGCGAGCTGCCAGAACCCGAGCCGCACGCAGGTCACCGTCGCCCCGGCGACCAGCACGCCCAGGAGCAGCGTGCGCGCCGAGAGCTTCACGACGCCGGCTTGGGAGCCGGGGGTGCGAGGTCGAACGCCACCACCTGCGAGTTGAAGCCGCAGGTCTTGTGCGCGCTGTCGCAGAACGGCTTCCGGCTCGACTGCCCGCAGCGGCAGAGCGTCACTTTCTGGCGCCCGGCGAGCCCGAAGACCCGGCCCTCCTGGTCCACGATCTCGAAGTCGCCCTCTACCCGGAGCGAGCCGTCGTTCACCACGGTGATCCTGGTCGCCGCCATGGAACCTCCTCAAGTACCTGATGGATTTGGGGTTGGGACTCTAGCAGCGGCCCGCGGGGCCGGCGAGGGCGGCCGCCGGCACCCTGCAACACCCCCGGGGGTGCACGCGTACAATTGCGTGACGGCGCCCGCGCGGCCCCACTCGCTCCACCCGCGCCCGGCGCGCCGCGGTCCCCCTTTCGGAGGTCTCGAAGTGTTCGACCTGATCGTGCTCGCCGGGCTGGCGTTCGCCGCCTTCATCTGCATCGGCGTCCTGATCTCGGTGTTCACCGTCGCGGGCTGGTTCCTGTGGCTTCCGTTCAAGATCATCGGCTGGGCGCTGCGCGGCATCGGACTCCTGATCGCGCTCCCATTCATCCTGCTCGCCTGCCTGCTCGGCGGGTTCGGCATCCTCCTCGGCGCCGGCGTGCTGGTGCTGCCGCTCGTCCCGCTCGCGATGGTGGGCGCGCTCCTGTGGTGGATCTTCCATCGCCGCAGCCCGACGCCGACGCAGGCGCGCGTCGTCTAGCTAGCGGTGTCAACGCACTTCGCCTGACCGGGCGAATCGCGCGGCGGCGTCTCCCACCCGGAATGGGAGCGCCGCC
>DATLUU010000168.1:0-2822 GCA_035577885.1 Verrucomicrobiia bacterium | reverse complement strand
AGCCTGTTCACGCGATGATCGCTTCGGCCCGGCCGGGGGCGTATGAAAAGGCCGACTACCCGGCGGTCATCCCGCCACCACCGCCTCCACCGCCGCCGAGCTCGGGCATCGACGACTACAAAGGCATCTGCCTCTACCGCGACGAGGACTTCGCCAAAGCCGCATCCCTCGCGGGGATTAAGCACGCCCGCTGCGACTGGCCCTCCGCAGCCAGGGTGCAAGCCGCCAAAGCCGCGGGAATCGAGATGCTCCCGATCGCCGACTACTCCCGCGACTCCGGGGACGGCCACCACGCACCCGCCGACTTCAACGCATGGGCGGACAAAGTCGTAGCCGCGGCACTCGGTGACTGGCAGAAGCCTCGCGCGGTCGAGGTGTGGAACGAGCCGTGGGGCTCAGGGTTCTGGACGAACCCCGACCCCGTCGCCTACTACCGCTTGGTCGCCACACTCGCCCCGAAGCTGTGGGCTGCCCTCCCGGACTGCCTCATCGTCGTCGCCGCAGATGCGACCGGCAGCAAGAACGTCACCGGCACCGACAAATGGCGGACACCGATGCTGGCCGCGGACACGGCAAAGCTGCTCACCGACCCGCGCATCCGACCCGCCACACACAACTACTGCGACGCCCGCGCACCCGAGGCGCACACCTCGAGCCCCGACTCCTGGGACTTCGACCGCTACCAGGGCGCCCACCGCGACTTCCTCGCGCACGGCCACCCCACCGGAATGGTCTGGAACACCGAATACGGGTGGCAAGCCGGCGCAGGTACCGCCCTCATCCCCTACACACCCGTCACCGAACAGCAACAGGCCGACTACATCGTCCGGGCGATCAAGATGATGCAGAGCTCCGGCATCGTCGAACGCTCCTACGCGTTCCACTTCAAGACGAACGACGCCTGGAACTACAACTGGCTCCGCACCGACAACACACCGAAGCCCGTGTGCGCTGCTGTGAAGGCTCTCACCTAGAACCAGCGGCCGGTCAGAACGAGGTACCAAACGAACAGGGTGCCGGCGACGATCGCGGCGACCCACATGGCTTGACGCACACGGGGAGTCATCGTCGGCCATCCTAACCTGCTTCGTGACAAGGGTCACGGCATCTACTCTGTTGGCTGGCTACAAAGGGGTAGGCACGACGTCACACGAACACGCAAACGAGCACTGCCCACACTGCGGGCAGCCTCGCACACTCGCATACCTACGCGCCGAAATCGAGGAACTCAAGCGCCTCGTCGGAGTAGTTCCTCGACCATCGCGCGCATCCCTGCGACTTCTTCCCGAAGAGCAGCAATCTGATCGTCGCTCGTAGGCTCCGACTCGTCACCGTTCACATGGACGCGGACCCGCTGAGCCTGCTCGAGCTCTAGATCAAGCACTTTCGCGACGTTCGGGAGCCACTGCACCGGCACCTGGCCGCGTTGCCTCCACCGAATCCATGTGCGTGTCGAGACGGGGATCTCACGTGCCACTCGTTCGTCCGAGAGCCCGAGGCGACGCTGGGCGCCTTCCATCGCTTCCGTGCCGAGGTTGATCCAGCTTGCCACCTTCTCAAGTCTGCTCCTCAGCACGACGTATATGTCTGACATCGCTCTGACATCTTGACACGGACAAAATGTTATGTCAATATCCTGACAATGCCGGAGACGAGAGAACCGCACGAGCGCATCCGCGAGCTGCGTGAGAACAGGTCGCTGAGTATGCAGAAGGTGGCGCGGGCGCTGAACGTGAGCGAGCGCACGGTGCTCAGGCACGAGCTCGGGCAGACGCCTCTTTCCAACATGCACCTCCGCGCCTACGCGGATTTCTACGACGTCCCGGTTGAGTACCTGACCGGCGAGATCGAGGTAGCCGCGTGACCGGCATCTTCGCGCTATACGCACTCGCCTGGGGACTCTCAGGTTTCCACGGCGCCCAACCGCCCCTCGTCCACGACCAAACCGTCGCCTATGCCGCGGCGCCCCCAGGCCAGATCCTCGTGTCACCGCTTCTCGAGGCTGACTGCACAGGGGACGCGCAGAGCCGCGCCAACTGCCTCTCCACTCTCCTGCACGAGTTGGCGCATGAGTTCCAGAAGCCCGGCATGCCGGTGTGGCAGGTTGAGGGTGGCGCGGAAGCATTCGCCCGCCTCTACGACCGGACGATCGAGAAGCGAATCGGTGTTGCTCCGCTTCATTGGGCCTATGACGGGTTTGTGCGGCGGGTGCGGAGGCTGGGGCTTGGTTGGGTCCGCACGGGACAGTTCGTGGTGGCGGCGTGACGTTGCTCGCGTGTCCTGATCGTGAGTGCGCCGTCCTGAACCCGCCGGATTCGGTTCGGTGTGTGGAGTGCGGGAAGCGACTGGTGCCCGCCGCGAAGAAGCGGGTGAAGGTCGCCGCATGATGCACGACTACTGGCATCAGAACTGGTGGTTCGCCAAGTCATTCCGCGCCGGAACGCGGGCGCTGGCCGCAGCCGACAAGGGACCCCCCTCCTCTGGGTCGGCTGCTGCGAGCGGGAATGAGGACTCATCGGAGCGGGCTAATGGCTTGGCCGACCGTCGCGGCAGCGCTCCGGGGCTCGAGGCACCGACGGACACACCCGAACCCTCCCCGTTTCCGCTCGACCTCATCAAGGAGGAGGCCGAATGACCATCGCGCAGATCATCGAGCGCGCCCGCCGAGCCCAGGAGAAGTGGGATCGCCGGATCAATGTGCAGCTCAGGATCCGGGGCGTCTAGGTGAGCCGCGAGCAGGAGCTCCAGCGTCGCCTCGACCTCGTCACAGACTCCCTCGGCCGCGCAATCAACACCCTCGAGGGTCCAGCGGCGCAACGGCT
>DATLUU010000167.1:0-2587 GCA_035577885.1 Verrucomicrobiia bacterium | reverse complement strand
GCGCGATCGCATCCGGCTCGATGTGGGCGTGTTCGCGCTGGACGGCTCGCCGGCGTTCCGTGTGGTGAGCGAGGGGGTGTCGCCGGAGGCGACCGGCGCGGAAGCCGCGCGGGCGCTGCTCGGGGCCGGCGCGGGCGCGGTGCTCGAATCACTGGCGCGCACGCGCGGCGTCGCGGTCGAGGCGCGGCGATGAGCGCCAACCGGCGGCGCGTGCTGGTCACGCGCGACGAGTCGCTCGATGGGCCACTCAGCTCGGCGCTCCTCAGGCGCGGGCTCCAACCGGTCGCGTGCAGTGTATTGAGCCATGTCGCGAGCCCGGAGCCCGAGGCTCTCGTGCGCGCCGCGCGCTCGCTCGAGGACTACCAGTGGTTGATCGTCGCGAGCCAGCGTGCCGTCGCCGCGCTCATGGTCGCGCGTGGCGGACGTCCGCTGCCGCCCACGCTGCGCACCGCTGCCGTGGGCGAGCGTACCGCCGGCTCCCTCGTCGCCGCGGGCGCCGCGCTGCCGCTCACCGCGGCGAGCGCGGGGTCCGCGGCGTTGATCGCGGCCCTGGCGAGGGCCGATCACTGGCCCGGCAGGCGCGTGCTGGTGCCGCGCGCAGCCGAGGGCGGCCGCGAGGTCGTCGATGCGCTGCGCCAGCGTGGCGCGAGCGTGGAGGAGGTGGTGGCCTACGCCACGGTGCCGAGGCCCCGCGACGAGATCGTCGCCGCGTGGGAGGCGGCGCGGCCCGACGCCGCGGTGGTGGCGAGCCCATCGGCGGCTCGCGCGCTCGTGCGTGCGATCGGGGCCGAGCCGCTCCACCGGCTGGCACGCGTCGTCGCCATCGGCCCCACCACGGCCATGCAGCTCGAAGCGCTCGGCGTGCTCGCGGTCGTGCCCGCGCGAGCCGACTTCGACGCGGTCGCCGCGCTCTTGAGCGGCGCGCTCGCGCAGGTGGTGCAGCGATGACGTTCCCCGCCCATCGGGGCCGGCGCCTGCGGCGCCATGAGGGATTGCGATCGCTCGCGCGCGAGACCCGCGTCGCGGCCGACCAGTTGGTGGCTCCGCTGTTCGTCCACGCCGCCGAGCGCGACCGCGTGCCGATCGCGGCGCTCGCCGGCCAGGCGCGGCTCTCGCCCGAGGCGGCCGCCGCAGAGGCCCAGGCGCTGGCGTCACTCGGGGTGGGCTCGGTGATCCTGTTCGGGATCCCGGCGCGGAAGGACGCGGAAGGAAGCGGCGCATGGGCGAGCGACGGCCCGGTGCCGCGCGCGATCCGGCTCATCAAGAAGCGCGCGCCGGAGCTCGTGGTGTGGGCGGACGTGTGCCTGTGCGAGTACACCGACCACGGCCACTGCGGCATCCTCCGCGCCGGCGAGGTGGACAACGACGCCACGCTGCCGCTGCTCGCGCGCGCGGCGGTCGCCTACGCGCAGGCCGGCGCCGACGTGGTCGCACCCTCGGACATGATGGACGGTCGCGTCGCCGCGATCCGCTCCGCCCTGGACCAGGCCGGCCACACGGCGACCGCGATCGTCTCCTACGCGGTCAAGTACGCGTCCGCGTTCTACGGCCCGTTCCGGCAGGCCGCGGGTTCGACGCCCGCGCACGGCGATCGCCGCGGCTACCAGATGGACGTCGCGAACGTGCGCGAGGCGGTCTCGGAAGCGTGCGCCGACGTGGAAGAAGGCGCCGACGCGCTCATCGTCAAGCCCGGCACGCCGTGCCTCGACGTGCTGCGCGCGGTGCGCGAGGCGGTGCGCGTACCCGTGGCCTCGTACCAGGTGTCGGGCGAGTACGCGATGCTCCAGGACGCCGCGGAGAAAGGTCATCTCGATCTCGAGCGCGCGATGTGGGAGACGGCGGTGGGGATGCGGCGCGCGGGCGCGGACCTGCTGATCACCTACTTCGCGCGCGCGCTCGCCGAGCGGCTGGTCGAGTCGCGGCGCGCGGCGGAGAACGCGCGATGAGCGTCGCGGGCCGACAGGCGGGCGCGCTGGCCAAGCTCTTCGAGCGCGGCGCGCGCGTCACGCCCGGCGGGGTGCACTCCCCGGTGCGCTCGTTCCGTGCGGTGGGCTCGCCGCCGATGGCGCTCATCGAGGCGCGCGGAGCGCGGGTGTGGGACGCCTACGGCCGCGAGTACCTGGATTGGATCGGGGCCTGGGGACCGGCGCTGCTCGGGCACAACCCGCCCGCCATCGCCAGTGCGGTCACGCACCAGCTCGAGCGCGGCGCGCTGTTCGGCCTCGCAGCACCCCACGAGGTGGAGCTCGCGGAGCGCATCACCGCACGCGTGCCCGGCGTGGACATGGTGCGCTTCGTCGTCAGCGGCACCGAGGCGGCGATGACCGCGCTGCGCCTCGCACGAGCAGCGACCGGGCGCAACGCGGTGGTCAGGTTCGCCGGCTGCTACCACGGCCACGGTGACGCGTTCCTGGTCCGCGCCGGGTCCGGTGCCGCCGGCGCACCCGAGTCGCCCGGCGTCACCGAGGGCGCGGTGCGCGACACGCTCGTCGCGCGCTACAACGACCTCGACGACGTGGACCGGGCGTTCCACGATGCCGACGGCAAGATCGCGGCGGTGTTCGTGGAGCCGGTCGCCGGCAACATG
>DATLUU010000166.1:0-12838 GCA_035577885.1 Verrucomicrobiia bacterium | reverse complement strand
GCGGCTGCCCGAGTCCACCTCGCGCACGGTGGCGCCGAGGAGCCGCATGCGCTCGACGTTCAGCTTCTGGCGGCGCGCGTCCTCGGCGCCCATGTACACCGTGCACTCGAGGCCGAAGCGCGCGGCGGCGGCGGCCGTGGCGACGCCGTGCTGGCCAGCGCCGGTCTCTGCGATCACTCGTGGCTTGGTCATGCGACGAGCCAGGAGGCACTGGCCGATGGTGTTGTTGATCTTGTGAGCGCCGGTGTGGAGCAGGTCCTCGCGTTTCAGGAGCACGCGGCAGCCGCAGCGCTCGCTGAAGCGCCGCGCCTCGAAGAGCGGCGTGGGCCGGCCGGCGAAGTCGCGCAGCGTGGCGTCCAGCTCGGCGCGGAAGCCGGGGTCCGCCTGCGCGCGCTCGTACTCGCGGGTCAGCTCGTCCAGCGCCACGACCAGCGTCTCGGGCACGAAGCGCCCGCCGTAGGGGCCGAAGTGGCCCGTGGCATCCGGCAGCTCGGTGACGCGCTCGGTGGTGCTCATGACGTGCTCGTGGTCTCCAGCATGCGTACCGCCTCGACGTAGCGGCGCACCTGGTCGGGATCCTTGATCCCGGGGTGCGACTCGAGCCTCGAGGCCGCGTCGACAGCGAACGGCTTCAGGGCCTGGATCGCCTCGGCCACGTTCCCGGCGTGGAGCCCGCCCGCGAGCACCACGTCCCGGCGCTCGGCGATGGCGCGCGCGACCGGCCACGGCCACGTGCGCCCGGTCCCGCCCTCGTGGCCGCCGATCGAAGTGTCCAGCATCAGCAGGTGCGGCGCCGCTGGCTCGTCCGCGACCAGCACGCCCTCGGGCGTCACCCCCACCGCGAACGCGCAGGGCAGGGGGAAATCCAAAGGCCAGCGCGCGGAGTCCGCGCGGTGGAGCTGCACGCGGTGCGCGTGAGCGCGTTGCGCCAGCGCCAGCGCCTCGTCGGGACCCGCATCCGCCATCACCGCCACCGCGCGCCAGCCGGTCTTCGCCGGCAGCTCGTCCACGATCGCGGCCATGCGCTCGGGCTCGATCCGCCGCGGGCCGCCGGCGTGGACGATGAAGCCCAGCCAGTCGGCGCCGCACTCGAGCGCCCAGCGCGCGTCCTCGAGCCGCGTCAGTCCACAGACTTTCACCAGCGTCCGGCGCGGCGCGCGGCCCGCCTGCCCGCCCGGAGCCCTGCCGCCGGGGGTGGTCATGCACTGCCCCGTGCCGCGGCCGCGAGGCCGGCGAGCGTCGCCGCGGGATCGAGGCTGGTCGCGAACACCTCGCCCATCAGCACCGCGTCGCAGCGCGTGGACCGCAACCGCGCGATGTCCGCCGGCTTCGAGATGCCGCTCTCGGCGACGGCGGTCACCATCGGCGGCACGAGCGGCAGCAGCCGCTCGGCGAGCGTCATGTCCAGCTCGAACGTGTGCAGGTCGCGGTGGTTCACGCCCACGAGCGTCGCGCCCGAGCGCAGCGCGGCGTGCAGCTCGACCTCGGAATGCACCTCGACCAGCGGGTCCAGCCCCAGGCGCTTCGCCTCGCCGACCAGGCGCTGGAGCTCGGTCTCCGAGAGCAGTGTCGCCAGCAGCAGCACGCCGTCGGCGCCGCGGACGGCCGCATCCAGGAGCTGGTAGCTGTCCATGACGAAGTCCTTGAGCAGCAGCGGCAGCGAGGTCGTCGGCCGCACCCGGTCCATCCACTCGAGCTCGCCCTGGAAGTGGTCGGGCTCGGTGACGAGCGAGATCGCGGCCGCGCCACCGGCCTCATAGATGCGCGCCAGCTCCAGCGGGTCCAGGCGCTCGTTCAAGAGTCCCTTGGAGGGCGAGGCGCGCTTGATCTCGCACAGGAGCTTCAGGGGCTGCGACGCGCCGCCGCGGCGCAGCGCGCGCTCGAGCCGGCCGTTCCCGCGGGCGGGACCGAGCCGCGCGCGCAGCAGGTACGGCGGCGTCTCGAGCTTCATCTGCGCCACGCGCCGCCGGCGATCGTCGGCGATCCGCGCCAGGAACTCGGCGGCGTGGCTCACGGTACGAGCCTCATCACCGGTGGTGCGACCGCGTGCGCGGCCCGCGAGCGCACGACGACGGTGCCGGACACGAGATCGTGCAGCGCCTGGCGGCGCGCGGTGAACACCTGCATCAGCACGCCGAAGCCCAGCGTGACGAGGTTCAGGACCTGGGCGAAGTAGCGCGCGCTCGCGCGCCCGAACGTGATGCGATCGCCGTTCAAGTCCGTGACGTGCAGGTCCATCACCGCCTGGCCGAGCGTCGCGCGCCACGGCGACGAGATGAGGAACGCGGCGTAGAGCCAGTCGATCCCCATCTCGAACAACGCCGCCCACCACGCCGCCGGCTGCAGCGGGTCGAACGAGCCCGAGGCGGGGAGCCCGAGCAGCACGCGCACGGTGGCGATCGGGAAGTAGGTGACGATGACGTCGATCAGGAGCGCCCAGAACCGCCGCCAGAAGCCGGCGTAGGAGACCTGTTCGACCACGGCGGCCGGCGCCACCGCGGCGGGCGGTGTCGCGCCCGGACGAATGACCAGCCCACACAACGTGCAGCTCGCCGCCTCGTCCGCGAGCCAGGTGCCACAGCGCGGGCAGAACATGGTCAGCCCCGGAACGCGGCCAGCTCGTCGAGCTTCCGCGCCGCGTCGCCGCGGTCGATCGCCGTGCGCGCGCGCTCGATGCCGGCGGCCAGATCGGCAGCCACGCCAGCCACGACCAGCGCCGCGCCCGCGTTCAAGAGCACGATGTCCCGCGCCGGGCCCTTCGCCCCGCCGAGGATGGCGCGGACGCGGGCCGCATTCTCCTGCGCGCTCCCGCCCGCCACCGCGGTGCGGTCGGTGTGCGCGAGACCGAACTGCTTGGGATCGATCGAGTACTCCTTCACCTTGCCGTCGCGCAGCTCGGCGACGTGGCTTTCGCCGAACACGGTGAGCTCGTCCATGCCGTCGCTGCCGTGCACGATCATCGCACGTTCGCTCCCGAGCTGGCGCAGCACCTCGGCGAGCACGGCCACGTAGGCGTCGGCGTAGACCCCGAGCAGCTGGCGCGTCGCCCCCGCCGGGTTCGTGATCGGCCCGAGCAGGTTGAACACCGTGCGCACGCCCATCTCCCTGCGCGCGCTCGAGGCGTTGCGCATGGCGCTGTGGTAGTTGGGCGCGAACAGGAACGTGATGCCGAGGTGGTCGAGCGAGCGGCCTGCGCTCTCGGGCGTGAGGTCGAGGCGCACGCCGAGCGCCTCCAGCACGTCGGCGCTGCCGGTGCGGCTGGAGACCGCGCGGTTGCCGTGCTTGGCGACTGCCACACCACAGGACGCGGTGACGATGGCGACCGTGGTCGAGACGTTGAACTTGACGCCACCCGCGGGCTCGCTGCCGCCGGTGCCGCACGTGTCCATGAGCGGCGAGCGCCGCGTCCTCAGCGGCGGCACTCGCTGGCGCATGGCGCGCGCCATGCCGGCGATCTCCTCCGCCACCTCGCCCTTCATGCGCAGCGCGATCGCGAGCGCGGCGATCTGCGCCGTCGTCGCCTCGCCGGCGAGGATCTGCTCCATGCTGGCGCGCGCCAGCTCCTCGGACAGGTTCTCGCGCTCCACGGCACGGCCGATCGCGGTCAAGATCATGCGTGGGCGCCCCCGGGCGCGACGCCCGCCGTGCGGCACAGCGTGAGGAAGTTCTCGATCAGCTTCATCCCCGAGGTGGTGAGGATCGATTCGGGATGGAACTGCACGCCCCAGGTCTCGTGCTGCTTGTGCTTCAACCCCATGAGTTCGTTCTCCGGCGTCCACGCCATGACCTCGAGCACGTCCGGCAGCGATTCGCGCTCGACGATGAGCGAGTGATAGCGCGTGGCCTCGAACGGGTTGTCGATCCCGGCGAAGAGCCCGCGCCCCCGGTGCAGGATCGGGCTCGTCTTGCCGTGCATGAGCCGCGGCGCGCGCACCACGCGGCCGCCGTAGACCTCGCCGAGCGCCTGGTGGCCGAGGCAGACACCGAGGATCGGCACCTGGCCGGCGAGCGCGCGGATCGCGTCCTCGCTGATGCCCGCGTCCCGGGGCTCGCCGGGACCGGGCGAGATCAGCAGGCCGTCGGGCTTCATCGCCGCGAGCTCCTTCACGGTGACCTCGTCGTTCCGGCGCACGGTGACCTCGGCGCCGAGCGTGCCCAGGTACTGGACGAGGTTGTAGGTGAACGAGTCGTAGTTGTCGATGACCGCGATCATTTCGCCCCCCACCCTAACGCGCCCCCCGCTCTGCGCGCTGCACCGCCATCCACAGCGCCCGTCCCTTGTTCATGGTCTCGTCCCACTCCGCGCCCGGATCCGAGTCGGCGACGATGCCGGCGCCCACGCCCCAGTAGGCGCGACCGTTGGCGTAGACCAGCGTGCGGATGGTGATGGCGAGGTCCAGGTTGCCATGGTAATCGAAGTGGCCCACCGCGCCCGCGTAGATGCCGCGGCGCACCGGCTCCAGCGCGTCGATGATCTCCATGGCGCGGACTTTCGGAGCGCCCGAGACCGTCCCGGCCGGGAACGTGGCCCGCACCGCGTCCATGGGCGTCAACTCGCCGCGGACGCGGCCGCGCACGTTCGAGACCAGGTGCATGACCTGGGAGTAACGCTCCACCTTCATGTACTCGTTCGTCTCCACGGTCCCGTACTCGGCCACGCGCCCGACGTCGTTCCGGCCCAGGTCCACGAGCATGACGTGCTCGGCGCGCTCCTTCTCGTTCGCGCGCAGCTCTTCTTCCAAGGCGCGGTCTTCATCGGGACCGCGCCCGCGCGGCCTCGTCCCGGCGATGGGGCGCACCTCGATGGCGCTGTCGGTGCGCCGCACCAGCACCTCGGGCGAGCTGCCCACGATCGAGAACTCGCCGAGCCTGAGGAAGTACATGTAGGGCGACGGGTTCGTCACCCGCAGCGCGCGATAGCCCTCGAACGGCGGCTGCGACACGTCGGCGCTCATGCGGTGCGCGAGCACGACCTGGAAGATGTCGCCGGCGCGGATGTGCTCCTTCGCCGTCTCCACCGCCTTCATGAACTGCTCGCGCGACACGGTCGAGTGCGGTTCGCTCGCCTCGCCCCAGGACGGCGGCTCGATCCAGGACAGCGGCTTCCGCAGGCGTTCGACCTCGTCGTTCAGCCTCGCCACCGCCGCGTCGTAGGCCTTGTCGGGGTCGGCGCCGCCGCGAGCGTGCGTCACCACCTTCATCGTGTGGGTGAGGTTGTCGAACACGCTCACCACGTCGCCGAACATGAACACCGCGTCGGGCAGGTGGAGCTCGTCCCTCGCGTGATCGGGCAGGCGCTCGAACCAGCGCACGGCGTCGTAACCCAGGTAGCCGACGGCGCCGCCGCAGAAGCGCGGCAGGCCGGGCAACGCCACGGCCTGGTGGGCCTTCAACAGCTGGGCCAGCTCCTCGACCGGGCGACCCTCGAGCGCCGTCACCTTGCCGCCGTGGTGGAGCTCGGCCTTCCCGCCGCGCGCGACGAACACCTGCGACGGCCGGCTGCCGAGGATCGAGTAGCGGCCCCACTTCTCGCCGCCCTCCACGCTCTCGAGCAGGAACGCGTAGGGGCCGTCGTCGATCTTCCGGAATGCCGACACCGGCGTGTCGTGGTCCGCGAACACCTCGCGATAGACGGGCACCAGCCGGCCGGTCTGGGCGAGCGCGTGGAACTCGGCGCGGGTCGGGACGAGCGTCATGACGAAGGGCTTTGCCACGCCTCCCGGCGTGGTGCTGCGACGGGTGCGGAGACTGCGCCCGCCGCGCCGGAGCTCGCGCGCGACCGGCGCCACAGACTTTGGACTCTACTTCGCGAAACGGCCGAACGTCAACGCGGTCAGAGGGTTGCGACGTGTCGGCGAGCGCACCTGCGGCGATGAGGTTGCAGCAAATCCCCCATTGACCCTGAGTGCGAAAACCGGTCAGTTTCCAATACCCCCTCGTCACGTACCGACGCGCAGGGACGCGTCACACATGAGCGGCAGGCCGCGCCGTGACCTGGAGGGGGTGCGATGGCTCGTTCCGTTTTCCGCGTGCTCGTGATCGGCCTGATGACGGTGATCGGGCTCGGTTCCCTCCCCGCCCTCGCCGGCGTGGTCGTCTCCGCGGTGCGGATCCTGAGCACGCGGGAGATCGCGGACGAGGACGACATGTGCTTCTGGCTCCATCCCACGGACCTCTCGCGCAGCACCGTGATCTCGTCCGACAAGAAGGCGCGGAGCCTGTTCGTCTACGACCTCGAGGGCCACGTGCTGCAGGCGATCGCATCGCCGGAGCCGGGGAACGTCGACGTCCGCTACGACTTCCCGCTGGGTGGCCGCGAGGTCGACATCGTGGCGTTCAACGATCGCGAGACGCAGCGGATCCGCGTCTACGCGGTGGATCCGGCGACGCGGCTCCTGAGCCGCGTCGACGACGACGGCATCCTCACCGGGAAGAACTACGGATTCACGCTGTATCGAAGCGCCACGTCCGGGCGCACGTACGCGTTCACGGGTGCGAAGGCGGAGACGGTGGTCCAGGAGTGGGAGCTGGTCGACGATGGCACGGGCAGGGTCGCGGGCATCGGGCCGTTCCGGCACCTCCGCCCCGGCGGCGTCTGCGAGGGCATGGTGAGCGACGACGAGACCGGGAAGCTCTACGTGTCGCAGGAAACGGGCGGGGTGTGGAAGTACGACGCCGAGCCCACCGCCGGCAACGCCGGCAGCCGGATCGCGGCCGTGGGCGAGCACGGGCTCATGCGGGACGTGGAGGGCATCACGCTCTACTACCGCGCCGGGGGTGCGGGGTACCTCATCGTCTCGAGCCAGGGCAACGACGAGTTCAAGGTCTACGACCGCAGGCCGCCGCATCGCTACCTGGGCGCCTTCCGCGTCGACGGGAACGCGGCGAGCGACGGCTGCGACGTGACCTCGCTGCCGCTCGACTCCACGTTCTCGTCCGGGGCCTTCGTGTGCCACAACGGCATCGCGAAGCCGTTCGCGGACCAGCTCGTGAAGTGGTCCGAGATCGCCCACAGCCTCGGTCTCGCGGTGGACTCGACCTACTGGGATCCGCGGCGGGAAAACGCAGCGTCTGCGCGCACCTCCGGCTTCGTGGATCCGAATTAGCGCTTGACTCCTCCGGGAGGATGGGATGCTCTGCACGGAGCACTTCCGGTCACCTTCCACGTGCGCAGGGAACGCGCCGAACACCGCGCGGGCCGCACGCGATGGAGGAGCGCCATGCCTCGCTCCGGAGTCTTGGGCCTCGCCCTCGTGCTGGTGTCGCTCGCCCTGCCCGGGCCCCGTCCTGCTCACGCACAGGCGGTCATCTCCGCCGTGCGCCCGCTCGCCGCCACGGGATTCCAGGACGAAGACGACATGTGCATCTGGCTCCATCCGACGAATCTCGCCCTGAGCACGATCGTCGTCTCGGACAAGGCCGCCGGCAAGTTGTTCGTCTACGATCTGCAGGGCGCGACGCTGCAGACGATCGCCTCGTCCCAGCCGGGGAACATAGACGTGCGCTACAACTTCCGGTTCGGCGGCCAGCTCGTGGACATCGTCGCCTTCAACGAGCGCGGCACGAGCAAGATCTGCGTCTACGAGGTGGACCGCGTGACGCGCCTGCTCACGCGCATCGACGACGACGCCATCGCCACGGGCAACAACTACGGCTTCACGCTCTACCGGAGCCCGCTCACCGGCAAGGTCTATGGATTCACCGGTCCGGAATCGAACACGGCCGTCAAGCAGTGGGAGCTGGTGGACGACGGCGCCGGCCACGTCGCCGGCGTGGGACCGCTGCGCCAGGTTCAGCCGGGCGGCGTCGTCGAGGGCATGGTCGCGGACGACGAGACCGGCATGCTCTTCGTGTCCCAGGAGGCGGGCGGCATCTGGAAGTACAGCGCCGAGCCCACCGGCGGCACCGCGGGCGTGAAGATCGCGGCCGTGGGGCAGAACGGGCTCACCGCCGACGTCGAGGGCATCACCATCTACTACGCCGCGGGCCTGAGCGGCTACATCATCGCCTCGAGCCAGGGCAGCAGCACGTTCAAGGTCTACGACCGCAAGCCTCCGCACACGTTCCGCGGCACGTTCAGCGTGTCCGGCACGACGTCCACCGACGGCTGCGACGTGATCAACCTCCCGGTCGACGCCACGTTCCCCCGGGGCCTGTTCATCTGCCACAACGGGTCGTCGTCGCCCTATCCCGACGAGCTCGTGCGCTGGGGCCTGATCTCGGACGGGCTGGCGCTGAACCTCGACACCGGTTACTGGGACCCGCGACGGATGGGCGTGACGGGTGTCGGTTCGCCGCCGATCCACGCCACGCCGCTCCTGCACGCGGACCCGAACCCGCTCGTGCACCGGGCCACTCTCGGCTTCTCGCTGGAGCGCGACCAGGCGGCGCGGCTGACGATCCTCGACATCGCGGGCCGCGAAGTGCGCCGGTTGCACCAGGGCTACCTGCCCGCAGGGCTCCACCAGCTCGACTGGGACGCGCGCGACGAAGGCTCCCGGCGCGTGCCTCCCGGCGTCTACCTGGCGCGGCTCGAGCTCGAGACCGGCCCGCCCGTGAGCGAGAGGCTCGTCGTGCTCGAGCGCTGATCCGCCGTCAGGTGCGGCCGATGGGCGCTGCGAGCAGCTCGCGCGCCTGCCGGCGCGTGGTGTCGGTGACGCGGTCGCCCGCGAGCATGCGCGCCAGCTCCTCGATGCGCCCCGCGTGCTCGAGTGCGGCGACGCTCGCGAGCGTGCGCCCGCCCGTGACCCGCTTGGAGACGGCGAGGTGGTGGCCCGCGAGCGCGGCGATCAGCGGCAGGTGCGTGACACAGATCACCTGGCGATGCGCGCTCAGGCTCCGCAGCCGCTCCCCCACCGACTGCGCCACCGCGCCGCCGATCCCGGAGTCGACCTCGTCGAAGACCAGGAGGTCGACGCGGTCGCGCTTCTCGAGCGCGCACTTGAGCGCGAGTGTGACCCGCGAGAGCTCGCCGCCCGAGGCGATCCTCGCCAAAGGCTTCGCCGGCTCGCCCGGGTTCGCGGTGAACGCCAGCGTGACGTCGTCGAGTCCCGCCGGCGTCGGCCGGCCGTCCAGGATCGGCGCCACCTCGAACGCCACCCGCGCGTGCGCGAAGCCGAGGGGCCGCAGCTCCTTGGTGAGCGCCGTGGACCACTCCCGCGCCGCCGTGCCGCGCCTGCGACTGAGCGACTTGCCGGCCGTGAGGCAGGCATGCTCGGCCTTCGCCACGCGTGCTTCCGCCGTGGCGAGCGCTCGGTCGGCGTCCGCGCCCTGCGCCAGCTCGGCCGCCACCTCGCCCCGCCAGGCGAGCAGCTCGGTGAGCGAGCGCCGGTACTTGCGCGTGAGCCGCGCGTAGAGCTCGCGACGCTGCTCGACCTGCTCCAGCCGCTCGGGGTCGGCGTCCAGGCGATCGAGGTAGCGGGCGAGCGTGCGCGCCGACTCCTGCGCGGCGATGCTCGCCTCGGTGAGCTGTGCGAGCGCGTCCGCGAGCGAGGGATCGAGCGCCGCTGCCTGCTCGATCGCGTGCCGCGCGGCCCCGAGCGAGCCCACGACCGCACGCTCGCCCTCGGCGAGGCGCTCGTTCGCGAGCACCATCAGCTCGCGCAGGCGATCGGCGTGCGCGAGGCGCGCGCCCTCGGTCTTCAACTCCTCTTCCTCCCCCTCGCGAAGCCTTGCATCGTCCAGCTCGGCGGTGGCCGTCTGCAGGTAGTCGCGTCGCTCGGCGAACGTCGCCAGCGACTCGCGCAGCCGCGCCAGCTCGCCCTCGGCCTCGCGCAGTGCGGCGAGTGTCTCCGCGAACCGCGCGCGCTCCGGGTCGAGCCCCGCGAGCCGGTCGAGCGTGGCGAGCGCGGCGCCGTCGCGGAGCAGGCTCTGGTGCTCGTGCTGCCCGTGCAGGTCCAGGAGCTGCTCACCGAGGCGCTTCAAGTTGGCGAGCGTCACGGTGGACTGGTTGACGCTGGCGCGGCTGCGACCCTCGGCGCTCACCTCGCGGCGGACGATCAACGTCTCGCCGTCGTACTCGAGGCCCCATTCCTCGAGCAGCGCGCCGGCGCGCTTCGCCGCGTCGCCGGCGAGCCGGAACTCCGCTTCGACGACGCAGACCTTGGCGCCCTCGCGCACGACATCGGCGTCGGCGCGGCCGCCGACGATCAACGCCAGCGCTTCCACGGTGAGCGACTTGCCGGCGCCGGTCTCGCCGGTGACCGCGGTGAGCCCGCGGGCGAACGCGATCTCCGCGCGCTCCACGAGCGCGAGGTCACGGATGATGAGCCGTTCGAGCATGGGATCCTTCCCAAAGGTGGCTCGGGGGATCTGCCGACTCTACCTCAACGGGCCTAGAGACTCCTGCGCTCCGTCCCCTGCCAGCCGAGCTTCGCCTGCAGCGTGCGCAGGAACGGCCGCTCGGGGTTCTCGAACACGCGCACCCGGGCCTTGGCGAGCTGCAGCTCGATCTCGTCGTCCTTCTTGAGCTCGTCCGCTTGCTGACCGTCCAGCACCAGCAGTGCCGGTCCCGGGCTGATGACCCGCACGCTGATGCGGGACTCGGGTGCGAGGACGAGCGAGCGGCTCCCGAGCGCGTGGGCGCAGGCGGGGGTGACCACGAGCGAGTCGAGGTCGGGGGCGACGAGCGGGCCTCCGGCCGAGAGCGAGTACGCGGTCGAGCCGCTGGAGCTGGCCGCGATCAACCCGTCCGCCACCAGATGACCGAGGTCCTGGCCCAGCGCCGACACCCGCATGTGGATCGCGGCGTAGCTCTTGGCACTCCTCACCACCGCATCGTTGAGCGCGAACCCCACCGGCATGGCGCGGGCGTTGCCGCCATGGCGGACGCGGGCTTCGACGCCCGTGCGCGTGGCCACCTTCCACTTTCCCGCGAGCGCCGCGTCCACGGCCGCATCCAGCTCCTTCGCCTCGGCGGCGGCGAGGAACCCGAGCCCGCCCATGTTCACGGCCAGCAGCACGCCCTTCTGGCCCGCGAGCGCGCGCCCGGCGGCGAGCACGGTGCCGTCGCCGCCGAGCGACACCAGCGACTGGCACCAGCGCGCGAGCACCGCGAGCGACTCGCCGCGCTCGTTGACGGCGCTCGCCAGCTCGCGCTCCAGGCGAACGATGGCTCCCTGCTTCGCCAGCCGGTCGCGGAGCTTCACCGCCTCGCGCCGGACCTGCGCGCGGCCGGTGTGGCCGAGGATCGCGACCCGGTGCCCGCGGAGGCTCACAGGTACTGGTGGCGACTCTGGCGCACGAACTCGAGCGTGCGGCGCGCGATCCCCTGCGCGTCGAGCCCCACCTGCTTCAGCAGCTCGTCACGCTTGCCGTGGAGCACGAACTCGTTGGGCACGCCGAGCCGGAGCTGCGGCACGCCCAGGAGGCCCGAGGCCTCGAGCATCTCGCTCACGGCGCTGCCGAAGCCGCCGGCGATGACGTTCTCCTCCACGGTGACGATGCGCCCGGTCGAGCGCGCGAGGCCGCCGATCATCGCCGCGTCGACCGGGGCGGCGAAGCGCGCGTTCACGACCGTCGCGGAGATGCCCTGCGCCGCGAGCAGCTCCGCGGCGGCGAGGCTCGGGAGCACCATCGTCCCCAGCGCCACGATCGCCACGTCGCCGCCGGCGCGGAGCTGCTGCGCCTCGCCGATCGGCAGCAGCCGCGGCTCACGCTCGGGGAGCGCGTCCTCGGGGATGGGCGAGCGCGGGTAGCGCACGGCGATCGGCCGCTTGCCGGGCCAGTAGGCCGCGGTCCACAGCATGTCGCGAAGCTCCTCGCCGTTCATCGGCTGCATCACCACCGTGCCGGGAATCATGCGCAGGTAGCCGACGTCGAACACGCCGTGCTGCGGCGCGCCGTCGTCGCCCACGAGCCCGGCGCGATCGAGGCAGAGCACGATCTTCAGGTCCTGCACCGCGACGTCGTGGATGATCTGGTCGAACGCGCGCTGCAGGAACGTGCTGTAGATGGTGGTGAGCGGGGTCAGCCCCTCACACGCCAGGCCCGCCGAGAACGTGACCGCGTGCTCCTCCGCCATGCCCACGTCGAAGAAGCGCTCGGGGAACATCTTCGCGAACCGGGTGAGCCCGGTGTTGTCGGTCATCGCCGCGGTGATCGCCACCGCGTGCGGGATGCGCTCGCCGATCAGCAGCGCGGTCTCGCCGAAGACGTGCGAATAGGTCTTCTTCGAGCCCTTGCTCGCCGTGCCGGTGTCGGGGTCGAACGCTCCCACCCCGTGGAACGTGGTCGCGTCGCCCTCGGCGGGGCCGTAGCCGCGGCCCTTGCGGGTGACGACGTGCAGCAGCACCGGCTCCTCGAAGCGCTTCAAGTCCGAGAGGGTCTCCTCGAGCACCGGCAGGTCGTGCCCGTCGATGGGCCCGAAATACTTGAGCCCCAGGTCCTCGAACAGCACACCCGGGGCGACCATGTTCTGCAGGCCCTCCTTGAGCCGGTGCGCCGCTATCTGCGCGCGCTTGCCGCCGCGCGGAAGCTTGCCGAGCAGCTCCCAGACGTCGCGCTCGAACGCGCGGTAGAGCCGGCTCGTCGTCAGCTTGGTGAGGTAGCGATGGATGGCACCGATGTTCGGCGAGATGCTCATCTCGTTGTCGTTCAGGATGACGATCAGCGGTCGCTTCAACTCGCCGGCGTTGTTGAGCCCCTCGAATGCCATGCCGCCGGTGAGCGCGCCGTCGCCGATCACCGCGACCACGTGGTGGTGCTCGCCCTTGAGATCCCGTGCGGCGGCGAAACCGAGCGCGGCCGAGATGCTGGTGCTGCCGTGGCTGGTGCCGAACGCGTCGTGCGGGCTCTCGGCGCGCCGCGGGTAGCCGGCGATCCCGCCCAGCTGGCGCAG
>DATLUU010000165.1:0-5268 GCA_035577885.1 Verrucomicrobiia bacterium | reverse complement strand
ACGCCCTCGAACAGCGCGGTGCCGTTCTGGTTCGCCGTCGAGCCCACGGTGAGCACGAAGCGGCTCACGTGCGAGGGCAGCTTCAGCTCGCGCTCGGCCACGGCCAGCGACGTGGGGAGCGTGGCATTGCTGGATGCGGTCGAGAACGCGGTGAGCATGGCGTCGCGCACGCCGCGGAAGAACGTCACCGGGCTCATGCCGCCGAGCCAGGCGACGCACGCCGAGTAGACGACGAACTGCTGGATCGCGAGCGCCAGCACCACGGTGAGGACGTAGGCCCCGAGCTGGTAGAGGATGTCGTAGCCGAGCCGCGCGGTGAGCGTGAACGTCAGGCAGGCGACGCCGAATGGTGCGATGCGGATGACCATCTCCAGGAGCCGCATCGTCACCTCGTAGAGGCCCTGGAGCATCTCCTCCAGCCGGCGCGCGTACTCGGTGCGCGTCGCGGCGATGCCGCCGCCGAGCAGCAGCGCGAACACCATCACCGCGAGCATGTCGCCGTCCGCCATCGCCTTGACGATGTTGTTCGGCACCAGGCCGACCACGAAGTCCACGCCGGTGGCGCCGGAGCTGGGTGCCGGCGCCGGCGCGGCGGTGGCCTGGGCGAGCAGTCGCGTGCGCAGCGCGGGCGAGAGGCCCTTGCCGGGCTGGATCGCGTTCACCATCGCCACGCCGATCAACACCGCGATCGAGGACACGACGACGGTGTAGGCCAGCGTCTTCAAGCCGATGCGCCCGAGCGCGCGCAGGTCGCCCAGGCCGGAGACGCCGAGTGCCAGCGCCGAGACGATGAGCGGCAGCACGAGCACGAACAGGAGCCGGAGGAAGATCTTGCCCGCGGGCTCGGTGACCAGGCGCACGAACTGCTGGAGCCCGGGCGCGTCGCCGAACGCCAGGTGCGCGATGACGCCGAGCGTGACCCCGAGCGCCAATCCCGCGAGCATGAGATAGGAGTGCTGGACGCGCATGGGGCGGCAGTATTGCGGCGCGGGCGAGCCGGGTGCAATCATCTTCTCGCACCCGGCCGCGAGGAAGGGAACCTCCGATGTCCACCCCTCGCACGATGCCCCTGCTCATCCTGCTCGCCATCCTCGCGTTCCCGGTCCGCGCCCAGGTCGTTCCCGATGGCATCACGGTCGAGCCGGTCGCCACGGGCCTGAGCGTGCCCACCGGATTCGACTTCCTGCCCGACGGCCGCGTGATCTACGTCGAGCAGTTCACCGCGCGCGTGCGCGTGCTCACGGTCGGGACCGGCGTGCAGGTGACACCGGTGATCTCGGTGACCGGCGTGAGCGCGGGCGGCGAGCGCGGCCTCCTCGGCATCGCGGTGGACCCTCGCTACCCGGACCCGCCGTACCTCTACCTCTACTACGACCTCGCCACGCCGCAGAGCATCCGCATCTCGCGCTACACGCTCTCCGGCAACCTCGACGGCAGCGGCGGTGACCTCGTCGCCTCGGCGACGTCGCGTTACGACGTCGTGGACGGCATCCCCGACGCGGCGTCGAACCACAACGGCGGCACCGTGCGCTTCGGGCTCGACGGCCTGCTCTACGCGTCGCTCGGCGAAGACGCCTCGATGTGCTCGGCGCAGACGCCGGGCTTTCGCGGCGCGATCCTCCGGCTCGAGACGCGCACGCTGCCGGCGGGCGCGGGCCGCGCCTTCCGCGCGCAGGTGACGCCGGCGGACAACCCGTTCGCTACCTCGGCCGACTCCGCGGCACGGCTTGTCGCCGCGTTCGGCCTCAGGAATCCGTTCCGCATGCAGCTCGACAAGACGACCGGTGACTTCGTGATCGGCGACGTGGGGCTGTCGCTTCGGGAGGAGATCGACATCCTGTCTCCGCCGATCTCCACGAGCGGCGCCGGCTCGCCGCTGGGGACGAACTTCGGCTGGCCGTTCCGCGAGGGCACGGCGGTCGGACCCACGACGTGCGGTCCGCTGCCGCCGGGGCTCGTGCCGCCGATCTGGGACTACGACCGTACGTCGCAGGCGGACGCCGCGGTGATCAGCGCCGGCATCTACCGCGCGAGCCCGGGACAGCCGCGCCGCCTGCCCGCGGACCACGAGGGCGACCTGTTTGCGAGCGACTACTACTCGGGGGTGCTCTATCGATTGCACTTCGCCAGCGGCACGTGGTCGATCGCCGCGCCCATCCAGGGCCAGCCGAGCGCCGGGCACTGGGGCGAAGGCTTCGGCTCGATCTCCGACTACCGCGTCGGCCCCGACGGCGCGCTCTGGTATTGCCAGCAGTCCGGCACGATCGGGCGCGTCTATGGACCCGGGGTGACCGCGGTGCCACCCGCCGCCGCCTCGGCGATGCTGCGGCTGCGCGTCTCGCCCGCGATCGGCCGCGCGGAGTTCATGGTGCGCACGACGGCAGCCGCGAACCTGCGCCTCTTCGACACCTCCGGCCGGCTGGTGCGGCGGCTGGCGGGCTCGGGCTCGCCCGGCGAGCGCACGCTGGTCTGGGACGGCCGCGACGAGCACGGGGAGCCTTCTGCGCCGGGTGTGTACGTGGCGTTCCTCGACATGGGAGCCAGCGGCCTCTCGCGACGCGTCGTCTTCCTGCGGTAACGGGGCATCGCGGGACCTGCGGGGACGGGTGCCGGGTATGTTCTGGCGATGATGCGACCACGCGCCTTCCTGCTACTCGCCTGCCTGCTCGCGGCGACCCGTTCCCATGCGCAGGTCGTGCCCGACGGGTTCGCGGTCGAGACGCTGGCGCGGAACCTCTCGCTGCCGGTCGCGATCCAGTTCATGCCCGATGGCCGGCTGCTCTTCGCCGAGCAGCTCACCGGCCGCGTGCGCGTGTTCTTCGAGGGTCGCCCCGTGCAGGTGAAGCCGGTGCTCCAGCTCCGCGACGTCGCGGTCGACGGGGGCGAGCGAGGGCTCTTGGGTGTGGCGCTCGACCCCGCGTTCCCCGCCCGGCCCTACCTCTACGTCCACTACACGGCGACGGGCCCGAACCGCATCCGCATCTCGCGCTTCACGCTCACCGGCGACCTCGCGGGCGGCTTCTTCGAGGACCTCGTGGCCGACACGCTCTCGCGCTACGACCTCATCGACGACATCCCGGACCAGGCCACGGACCACAACGGCGGCACCGTGCGCTTCGCCGCCGACGGACTGCTCTACGTGAGCCTCGGCGAGGACGGGCAGGCGTGTACCGCGCAGGACACCACCCAGCTCCGCGGCAAGATCCTGAGGCTCAAGGTGAACACGCTGCCGGACGGGCCGGGCCGCGCGTTCCGCGCGCAGATCACGCCCTTCGACAACCCGTTCGTGAGCCGGCCGGACTCGAACGCGCGCCTCGTCGCGGCGCTGGGACTGCGGAACCCGTTCCGCATCCAGCCCGACCGCGTGCGCAACTGGCTCGTGATCGGCGACCCGGGCGAGAGCACGCGCGAGGAGCTGGACGTGCTGGTGCTCCGCCTGCCCACGCCTCGGCCCGCGCAGCCCGAGCTGGGTGCCGACTTCGGCTGGCCATACCTCGAGGGCAGCGTTCCCGGGCCGAGCCCCGGCGCGTGCGGGCCCGCGCCGCCACTGCTCGCCGCGCCGGAGTTCGAGTACGACCGCACCACCCAGTTGGGGGGCGCCGCGATCATCGCCGCGGGCGCCTACTGGGCGACGGGGACGGGCGATCACGACTTCCCCACGGAGTATGCGGGCGACCTGTTCGCGAACGACTACTACTCGGGCACGCTCTACCACCTGGTGCCCTCCGGCAACGGCTTCGCGCCGGGGCCGGACGTCCCCGGCCAGCCGGCGCCGGGGAAGTGGGGGACCGGCTTCGAGGGCATCTCCGACTGGGCGCTCGGCAATGACGGCGCGTTCTACTTCTGTCGCCAGTCGACCGGCTTCAACGACACCACGGGCGTGATCGGGCGCATCATCTGCACCACGACACCGCCGCCGGTGCCGCCACCGGGCCCGACGACGGTGCGGCTCTTCCAATCGCCCGCGGTGAACGGCGCCCGGTTCCTCGTCACGTTGAACGCCCGTCCCGCCGCGCTCACGATCCACGACGCGAACGGCCGCCGCGTGCGCCGGTTCTCCGACGCGGCGTTCGAGCTGCGGAGCGACGGCCGGCTGCAACTGGACTGGGACGGTCTGGATGACGAAGGGCGCAAGGTGCATCCCGGGCTCTACCTCGCGCGCGTGGAGTCGGGTGGGCAGGACGCGAGCGTGCGCGTGCCGTTCCTGCGGTGAGCGCGCGCCTGCGGTAAGCTGGAAGTCGTCCGCGTCCCGCCATCGTTCGCCGCTGCCGAGCGGCTGTGAAAGAGAGAAGGAGACCCGCCCATGGCCACCACCACCACCCCCACCGCCGGCCGCCTGGCACCCGTGAGCGCCGCGTCGCTGCCCGTCTATTCACCCACCACGTACGTCGATTTCTCGCGCCCGGAGAACCGCGTCGCCTACGAGAAGGCGATCGCCGAGGTGCGCGCGAGCGCGGGGAAGGAATACCCGCTGGTGATCGGCGGCGAGCGGCAGAAGGGCGGGAAGACGTTCGAGAGCTCGAACCCCGCCAAGCCGAGCGAGCTGCTGGGGCGCTTCCAGTCGGCGACCAGGGAGCAGGCCGTGCACGCGATCGAGGCGGCGTTCGCCGCGTTCAAGTCGTGGTCGCGCGTGCCCGCGGCCGTACGCGCCGCCTATCTCCTCGAAGCCGCGCGGCGGATGAAGGAGCGCCGGCACCACTTCTCGGCGTGGATGACGCTCGAGATCGGGAAGAGCTGGGGCGAGGCCGACGCCGACACCGCCGAGGCCATCGACTTCATGGAGTTCTATGCCCGCGAGATGCTGCGCTACGACGAGCCGCCCACGCTGACGCAGATGCCGGGCGAGAAGGACACGATGGTCTACCTGCCGCTCGGCGTCGGCGCGGTGATCCCGCCGTGGAACTTCCCGCTCGCGATCACGGTGGGCATGACCACGGCCGCGATCGTCACCGGCAACACGGTGGTGCTGAAGCCCGCGAGCGACACGCCGGGGATCGCCTGGCAGTTCTTCGCGCTCATGGAGGAGATCGGCCTGCCGCCGGGGGTCATCAACTTCGTCACCGGCGACGGCGGCACGGTCGGGGACCAGATCGTGCGCCACCCGAAAACTCGCTTCGTGTCGTTCACGGGCTCGAAGGAAGTGGGCATCGGCATCAACAAGCTCGCCGCCGAGGTGCAGCCCGGGCAGAGGTGGCTCAAGCGCGTGGTCGCCGAGATGGGCGGCAAGGACGGCATCGTCGTCGACGACGAGGCGGACCTCGACGCCGT
>DATLUU010000164.1:0-22360 GCA_035577885.1 Verrucomicrobiia bacterium | reverse complement strand
CCAAGATCCCTCGCCAGCAGCCTAACCCCGCTGGGGCGGCGCACGCCATGCCCGTTTCCCCACGCTGCGCCTCACTCGTACCCGGTGCGCCCGGTGGCGGTTCCGCGCGCCACCCGCACCCCCGCCGCCCCCGGCCGGCCGGCGGCGCCGCTGCGGACGAGGCCGCGGTCCACCGGCTGGCGCGTGAGCCCCCAGATGTCCTGGAGCACGAAGTCGGTCAGCGCGATGGCGTCGTCGCGGCGGAAGTCCCAGGGCGCGAACCCGGTGAACACGAACCGGTTCGCCTCGGATCCGTGGTAGTAGGTCATGGCCGGCGCGGGCGAGCGCAGCATCAGCAGCGACGAGCCCTCGTAGAGCGTGTCCTGTGTCGAGGCGATCGTCACGTGCCCTGGGTTCGGGTTCGGGTCCACGTCCTCGGTGATCACGTTCGGCTCGATCAGGTACTCGCACGGATAGCCCGTGCGGTAGTAGAGCGAGCCCTGGCGCGCCGTGCGCGTGGGCGGGATGGGGTCGGTGGCGGGGTCACGCGGCCGCATCTTTTCGGGCAGCTCAAGGTAGTCCGGCGCGTGCACCTCGCCTCCGGTCCAGCGGTCGGCGTGGGACCACGGCCTCGCCGCGATCGCCTCCGCGGCCGGCGAGCGCTGGAACGAGATCAGTGCGCTCGTGGCGCTGAACGACGATCGCCAGTGGGCGCCGTCGAACATGAGCCGGCCGGGCACCAGCTCGCCCTGCTGGTTCGAGTAGACCTGGCCATTGGGGTCGTCGTTGCGATTCGAGTTGAAGCCGACGATGGAGGCCGTGCCCGCACCGCCACCCATGAGCCAGACGCTGCCCCCCGCCTGCACGTAGGCACCGAGCGCGCTCGCACGCCCCGGCGAGCAGGCGTAACGGAGCACGGTCACCGGAAGCGCGCCGAGCACGTCCTGGTAGCTCGAGGCGATGGCGTCCACCATCCACACCACGTGCTTGTACCTGCCGATGTCGCCGAGCCGCACGCCGAGCGACGGGAACTCGCGGCCGAGCCTCGTCCCCAGCGTGTCGTACGCGTAGCCGGCGAACACGCCGGCCGGCGAGCGCAGGTCGGGAGAGCCGTCCTGCGTGCTGCGCCAGGGAAAACCTCCGCGCGCGAACAGGAACGTGTCCAGCTCGGTGGCACTCGGCCAGCGCCCCTTGTAGGTGTCGAGGCGGCCCGGGGCGAGGAACTTGTCGACCTCGAAGCGGGTGTCGTTCACCACCAGCAGGTCGTTTGCGAACGTCGGCACCACGAGCGTGACCGCCACGATCCCCAGGCTCGCGTAGCCGTTGTTGTCCTTCGCCTCGATGTAGAGCAGGTGCAGGCCCGGCGACAGGCCCACGAGCGTGCACGACTGCTCGAGTGCGCCGCCGCGGCTCCAGTGGGAGTAGTCGTGCACCTCGTCGCTCCGCGGCGTCTCGTCGGCGACGCTCGCGAGGTCCACGCCCCAGCGGTAGCGCTCGATGTGGGCGCCGGCGCTCGTGAACGCCTCCCAGTTGAACGGGATCGGCTGGCTGGCGGGCGCATCGAGTCGGATCCAGCGCAGCTCGTCCACCGTGTAGCCGCCGCTGTCGTACGTGAAATCCAGGTACGAGTTGAAAACGTGGATGCGCGGGCCGAGCGTGGCCGCAGGGTTGCACTCCAGGCGCAGCATGTTCTCGTTCATCGAGAACAGGGGCGACAACGCCCCGGCCTCGTCCACGGCGACGATCAGGAACAGGTAGTGGTTCCTGGGTGTGAGGTTCGTGTACAGCGCGAACGTGGTGTCCCCGGCCGTGGAATCCCAGCCGGCGAACCCGGCCGCGCGCTCGCGGCGAAACAGCGAGTCCGGATCGCTCAGCATCCACTGGTCCCGGGTGACGTCGAATGGCTGCAGCCGGATGCGATAGCGCACGGGGCGGTTCGCGATCTGCCCGTCCGGATCCGCCCCCTGCCAGTTGACGCTGAACGAGGGCGGGACCTGAACCTCGAGGAGCCCGCTGGGGTGGGGCGCCACGACCTCGACCGAGGGCGCCACGGTGTAGCTGTAGAACGCGCGCGTCTTCCGCGCCGACATCGCGCCCTGGTTGTCGACCGCGCGCAGCACCAGCACGTGGTAGTCGCGCGCGTGACGCACCGGCCCTGCCTTGCCGTCGTCGGTGGTGGAGCGGAAGAACAGCGTTTCCTCGCTGCGCGTCGTGCTCACCCATGCCGTGTCGGCCGGCCCGGGATCGATCGCGTAGTCGAAGTGATCGACGCGCCCGTCCGGATCGTCGCCGGACCAGTACACCTTGTAGGCGTAGAACACGGGATCGTTCGGATCCGCGGACACGGGCGCGAGCGTGAAGTTGACGCTCGGCGGCTGGTTCAGGATCAGGCCCGGGATCGGCTTCGTGCATCCCGGGAGCAGCAGTGCGGCGAGCGCGAGCGCCGGCAGGCGCTGCGCGAGAGCAGGTCGCGACACGTCGACCTCCGCCCCGGTCGGGGTGGATCGCTCTGCTTCGGGACCCGCGCGCGATACGCGGGCCCGAACGAAAAAGCCCCCGGAGATGCCGCGGCGCCTGGCCGCGGTCGGTCTCCGAAGGCTTCCGGGACGCTAGCAGGGTCGGCCGCCTGCCGACAAGGGCGTTCTCAAACGGAGCCTAGGCCTCGCGGCCTCGCAGCGCGCGCTGGTGCAGCCAGGCGTCGGCGAGCGCCAGCGCGAGCATGGCTTCGCCGACCGGGACCACGCGCGGGCAGATGCAGGGGTCGTGGCGGCCCTCGATGGCCACGGTCTCGGTGCCGCCCTGCTGCTTCGCCATCACCTGGGGCTTGCCGATGCTCGTGGCCGGGCGCACCGCCACGCGCACCACGATCTCGTTGCCGTTGCTGATGCCGCCCGAGATGCCGCCGGCGAAGTTGGTGGCGTAGCGCTCGCCGTCGAAGACGTCGTTCGTCTGCGAGCCCTTCATCGCGGTCATGCCGAAGCCACCGCCGATCTCCACGCCCTTGGTGGCCGGGATCGACAGCATCGCCGCTGCGAGCGCGGCATCGAGCTTGTCCATGGTGGGGTCCCCCCACCCCGCCGGCACGCCGCGCGCCACCAGCTCGATGACGCCGCCGACCGAGTCCTTGTCGTCGCGCGTGCGCTCGATCAGCGCCTGCATGAGCTGGGCGGCGTTCGCGTCGGGGCAGCGCACGGGGTTCATCTCCACCTGCGTCCAGTCGCGCTCGTGCGCCTCCACCGTGCCCACGCGCACGGTGCCGCCGAGGATCTGCACGCCGACCGTGGCGAGCGCCGCCTTCGCCAGCGCCCCGGCCGCGACGCGGCCCACGGTCTCGCGGCCCGAGGAGCGGCCGCCGCCGCGATGGTCGCGCACGCCGTACTTGGCGAACGTCGCGTAGTCGGCGTGGCCCGGGCGGAACACCTCCTTCAGCGCGTCGTAGTCCTTGGAGCGCATGTCCGAGTTTCGCACCAGCATCGCGATGGGCGAGCCCAGGCTCTTGCCGTCGTAGACGCCGGAGAGCACCTCGACCTGGTCCGCTTCCTTGCGCTGCGTGGTGATCGCGCTCTGTCCGGGCCGCCGGCGGTCGAGCTCGTGCTGGATCGCCTCGGGGTCCACGGCGAGCCCGGGCGGCAGGCCGTCCACGAGCACGCCCACGGCGGGACCGTGCGACTCCCCGAACGTGGTGACGCGGAACAGGCGGCCGAAGGTGGAGGACACGTTACCGGCGCTTCGCGCGCTTCGCGCGCTCGGCGAGTGCCGAGGCGACACGCTTCGTGGCGCGCACCGCTGCTCCTCCCGAGCCATTCGAGCCCGACTTCTTCGCCGCCGACTGCGCCGCGGCCACCGTCTTCTTGCGGTACGCCTGGTGTGCCAGCACCAGCTTCTCGAGCTGGAACAGGTACGTGGGCCGGATGTCGGCGCGCGCGTCGGGGATCAGCGTCTTGATCCGCTCCCAGGTGACGATGTCCTCGCCGGTGTGGTCGAAGAACAGCTCGGCATGGAGCGCACCGCGATTGACGATGGTGGCGAGCATCTCCCAGTACGACGTGGTCATGCGGAACCAGCGGTCCTCGTCGACGTTGGAGAGATAGCGCGACTTGATGTCGGCCCAGGTCGTGGCCTTGAACTCGCTCATCATCCACTTGCGCGCGCGGCGCAGCTCGGGCTCGCGCCGCATCTCGTAGAGGTGGAGCAGCAACTGGGCGTCGGCATTCGTGGGCTTGGGCATGGGGGGCTCCATTCGAGTGGGAGGTCGAGCGGGAGAGGCTATCAGAGCAGGCGTCTCGCCTACTCGGGCTTCCACTCCGGCACCCGGCCGGGCGTCCACGGCGCGCCCGCGGCCTCGGCCTTGTCGCCGAGCGCGTGCAGCGTGTCGAGGGCGCCCTTGAGATCGGTGATGACACCCGTGAGCGCGGCGGAGACGATCTCGTAGGCGTGCTGGTGCGACGTGGTGGGGGCGCTCGTGGACTGCCAGCTGCCATCCACCACCCTGCCGATGCGATCCGAGAGCGACGGCGGCGTGGGCTCGCTGTGGGACGCCACCTCGTCGTCGCCGTTCAGCCGGATCGAGATCGCGCGCAGCCGGTCGAGCAGCTTGGAGGCATCCACGCGCAGCGCCGCGGCCGCGGCCGCCGGCGTGTCGTCGAGCGCCTTCTTCAGCAGCTGCGCGGAGCTCTGCGCGTCCGCCAGCTCCCGCTGCGTGCCGAGCACGGCGCGCTGGAGGTGCGCCGCCTTCTCCTGGAACGCGGCGAGCGCTGGACGGTCCTGTGCCGGCAGGGTGGCGTTGTTGAGCGCCTCGGATGCGAACTCCTGCGGCGCGCCGAGGTTGCTGATGACGCCGTTGATCCGCTTCGCGAGCTGCACCTTGTAGGTGCCGGGGGGCGTGAGCGGGCCGCCGCCGGGGTTCTCGAACTCGCCGCGCTGGCGCGGGGTCAGGGACGTGGGCGAAGGATCGGGCCAGCGGAAGTCCCAGCTCACGCGGTGGAACCCGGCCGCCGTGGGCCCGGTGAGCCGGCGGATGACGTTCCCGTCCCGGTCGGTCACGGTGAGCAGCACCGCCGGGGCCTCCTCGCGCTCCTCGGCGCGCACGTCGTCCCAGGACGGGTAGAACGTGTCGCCACCCGCCTTCTTCACGTCCTTCTCCCGCGCTCGCCTCTGCTCTTTCAGGCTCTTGTAGCCGGACTTCAAGTAGTAGGTGAAGGTGGCGCCGAACGGCGGGTTGTCCGCGGTGTAGAAGCTCTCGCCTTGTTGCGACTTGCCCTCGCCCTCCATGGGCGTGGCGGGGACGTAGAGCAGCGCCTTGCGCACGGGCAGCAGCGACGCCTCGGCGCCGAACTTGGCATCGCTGTCCATCCACCGCAGCGGCGACATGTCGTCGAGGATGTAGAAGCCGCGGCCGAACGTGGCGACGACGAGGTCGTCGTCGCGGCGCTGGATGGTGACGTCGCGGATGCACTGGATGGGCAGCCCGCTCGAGAGCTTGAACCAGTGCTTGCCGCCGTTCTGCGTGGCGAACAGGCCGAACTCGGTGCCCGCGAACAGCAGGTCGGCGTCCTTCGTGTCCTGGACGAAGCAATACACCGAGCCGCCCGCCGGCAGGTCGCCGGTGATGCTCGTCCACGAGTGCCCGAGGTCGTTGCTCCGGTAGACGTAGGGCTTGAAGTCGCCCATCTTGTGGCGGTCGAACGTGGCGTAGGCGACCTTGGGATCGAACCGCGACGCCGCCACGCGCGACACGTACGCGTACTCGCCGACGCCGGAAACGCTCTCCACCTTGCGCCAGTGGGCGCCCGCGTCCTCGCTCACCTGGATCAGGCCGTCGTCGGTGCCCACGAATAGCAGCCCCTCCTTGAGCGGGGATTCGTCCACCGCGACGATGTTCCCGTAGAAGCTCGTCGACGTGTTCTTGGCGACGGCGTCGATGCTCCACACGCGGCCCATGACCTTGAGCTTGTTGCGGTCGATCTGCCGGGTGAGGTCCGGGCTCACGGCCTTCCACGTGTCGCCGCGGTCGTCGCTGCGGTAGAGGCGCTGCGAGGCGAAATACAGGCGCGTGTGCGAGTGCGGGCTGATGATGAGCGGGCTGTCCCAGTTCCAGTGGCTGCCCGGCTCGCCCGGCTCGGGCTGCGGCTGGATGTCCACGAGTTCGCCGCTCTTCCGGTCGTAGCGGGACAGCTCGCCGTGCTGGGACTGGCCGTAGGCGACGTTCGCGTCGGTCGGGTCGACGCGCGCCTGGAAGCCATCGCCGCCGATCACCTGCCACCAGTCCGAGTTACGAATGCCGTTGACGTTGTTCGTGCGCGACGGGCCGCCCCACGAGGCGTTGTCCTGGGTGCCGCCGTAGACGTTGTAGAACGGCGTGTCGTTGTCGACGTCCACTTTGTAGAACTGGGTGATCGGCAGGTTGGCGCAGAAATTCCAGGTCGCGCAGCGGTCGAAGCTCTCGTAGAGCCCGCCGTCGCAGCCGACGAGCACGTGGCGCGAATCGTCGGGGTCGATCCACACGATGTGGTTGTCGACGTGCTTGTTCTTCTCCCCCGCACGGCGCCAGGTCCTGCCCCCGTCGTCGCTGGTCTGCAGGAACGTGTCGATCTGGTAGAGCCGGCCCTTGACGGTGGGGTCGGCGAACAGCTCCTGGTAGTACTGGGGGCTCGAGGAGATGGTGCCGTTCAGCTTCTCCCAGTGCGCGCCGCCATCGTCCGAGCGGTAGGTGCCGCGCTCGTCTCCACCCGCCTCGATCGTGGCGACGATGGCGTTCGTCTCGGTCGCGGGCACGACGAGCCCGATGCGGCCCATGTCGCCCGAGGGCAGGCCCTTCGTCACCTTCGTCCACGTCTCGCCGCCGTCCGTGCTCTTGTAGATGCCCGAGCCGGGGCCGCCGTCGATCAGCGTCCACACCTTGCGATGGCGCTGGTAGGTGCTGGCGTAGAGCACGTTCGGATCATGCGGATCCAGGTGCACTTCGTTCGCGCCCGTCCACTCGTCGACCTTCAGCACCTGCTTCCAGGTCTTGCCGCCATCGGTGGTCTTGTAGACGCCGCGATCGCCGCCGCCGGCCCACAGCGGGCCCTGCGCTGCGACCCAGACGATGTCGGGGTTCGTGGGGTGGACGACGATGCGGCCGATGTGCTCGCTCTGCTTCAGGCCCATGTTCGTGAACGTGCGGCCGCCGTCTTCCGACTTGTAGACGCCGTCGCCCCAGCCCACGCTCCTCTGGCTGTTGTTCTCGCCGCTCCCCACCCACACCGTGAGCGAGCGCGACGGCGCGATCGTGACGCAGCCGATGCTCGACGTGCCCTGGTCGTCGAAGATCGGCGTCCACGACGTGCCGGCGTTCGTGGTCTTCCACACGCCGCCGTAGGCCGAGGCCACGTACCACACGCTCTTGTCGCGCGGGTCCACGGCGAGGTCGACGATGCGGCCGGACACGTTCGCCGGGCCGATGGAGCGGAACGAGAGCCCGGAGAACGTGTCGTTGTCGGGCTTGGGCCCGGGCTTGGCGTCGCTCTTGCCGCCCGGCTTCGTGGATCCCGCAGCGGACTTCTCCGCGGGCTTCTCCGCCGGCTTCGCGGCGGACTTGGTCGCCGCGGGCTTGGCGCTCGAGGTTTGCGCGTTCGCGTGGGGCGCGAGCAGCGCGAGCAGGGCGACGAGGGACAGGGCATGCGTGGGGAGCAGACGCTTCATGTTCGCGGTCCTGGTGGAGGTGGGGGGCTCTCGAAACGGCACGCACGCCGTGTGGCGTGGGCCGGGACCCGTGAGTGGAACGCAGCGCGCCGCCGGGTGTCAACGATGCCGCGCCGGAACCGGCGAGCGCCGAGTATCGATTCTCGCGCGCGGCCCGGTTGTGTCAGATTGCGCCGATGGCACCCACCCAGAGCGCTCCCGCCGCCCCGCCGCCCGCGGATGCGCACGGCGCTCCCGGGCTGCGCCGCGCGCTGGGCACGATGGACGGCGCCTCGCTCACGATCGGCGCCGTCGTCGGCACCGGGATCTTCCTCACCGCCGGCGACGTGGCGCGCTCGCTGCCGCACCCCGTGCTCGTGCTCGGCGTCTGGCTCACGGGCGGCCTGCTCGTGCTAGCGGGCGCGCTCGCCTACGCCGAGATGGGCGCCATGTACCCGCACGCGGGCGGGCTCTACCACTTCCTGCGCGCGGCGTGGGGACCGCTGCCCGCGTTCCTCTACGGCTGGACCTGCCTGATGGTGATCATGACCGGCGGCATCGCCGCGATCGCGGTCGGCTTCGGCGATTACCTGGGAGCGCTCGTGCCCGCGTTCTCGAGCGAGCGCACGGTGTGGGCCGCGGGCGCGCTGCACGTGAACGGCGCCCAGCTCGCCGCCCTGCTCGCGATCGTGGCGCTCACCGCCACGAACCACTTCGGCGTGCGCGAGGGCGCGAGCGTGCAGAACCTGTTCACGCTGGTGAAGCTCGGCGCCATCGCCGCGTTGGTGGCGTGCGGGCTGTTGCGGCCGGCGACGGCGGCGGTCGACTGGAGCGCGCCGCTGCCCGCAGCGCCGCTCTCACTCGCGGTGCCGATCGGGGTGGCGCTGATCGCGACGCTGTGGACCTACGACGGCTGGTACGCGCTCACGTTCTCCGCGGGCGAGGTGCGCGATCCCAGGCGCGACCTGCCGCGCGGGCTGCTGCTCGGGGTCGCGGTCGTGATCGTCGCCTACGCGGCGTTGAACCTGGTCTACCTGCGCGCGCTCGGCGTCCACGAGCTCGCGCGCACGAGCCGGGTGGCGGAGGCCGCCACCCGCGCGCTGTTCGGGGACGGGGCGGCGCGCACGATGACGGCCGCGGTGGCGGTGTCGGCGTTCGGCTGCCTCGCGGCCACGATCCTCTACTCGTCGCGCATCTACCAGCCCATGGCGGCCGACGGCGTGTTCTTCCGCGGCGTCGCCGGGATCCATCCGCGCTGGCGCACGCCGGTCGCGGCGCTGTGGCTGCAGAGCGCGTGGGCGGCGGTGCTCACGCTCACCGGCAGCTACACCCAGCTCTTCACCTACGTGACGTTCGGCGGCGTGCTGTTCCACGTCGCCGCGGGACTGGCGCTGTTCCGGCTGCGCGCGAGCCGGCCGCACGAGCCCCGGCCCTATCGCGCCTGGGGCTGGCCGGTGGTGCCGGCGCTGTTCGTGCTCGGCATGGTGCTGCTCACCATCAACACGCTGCAGTCCGCGCCCCGCGAGTCCGTGCTCGGGCTCGCCGCGATCGCGGCGGGGCTGCCGGCCTACGCGGCGTGGCGCAGGGGATCGCCGTCGCGCGCGGAGCCGGCCTTGCGCCGCTTGTGATTCGCAACGGACTCGGCGTAGCCCTTTTCGAAATCCTGCGCGGCGCGCGCGCGCGTGCACTCGAGCATCGGCTTCTTCGGGCGCTCCGTGAGCATGCGCTTCCACAGCAGCGCCAGCGATGACTTCGGCTCGGACACGTACAGCGAGCCGTCCGGCACGTCCACCTCGACGGGCTCGAGCGTGGTGAACGTGGCCAGCGTGCCGTCCTCGTAGCGGGTCACGAGCTCGCTCCAGAAGCCGGCGCGCGGGTGGTCGTAGAGGATGGCGTAGGCCTTCTCCGCCACGTGCACGTGCAGTCCCAGCGTCAGCTCGGGCATCTCGCGCACCACGTAGACGCCGGCCTCGGCGAACCCGGCCGACGCGAGCTGCGTCTCGGCGAGCCTGCGCGCAGCGTCCTCGCGCCAGTTGGGCTCGGCCACGCGCAGCAGGTAGATGTGGTCCGGTGGCTCGTCCTGGACGTCACGCCGCAGCCGGTCCGCGAACAGCCGTGCCGCGAGCGGGCGCAGGGCCGGCCAGGCGACGAGCAGCGCCACGAGCGCCAGCGGCCAGAGCCAGATGGAATCCACGGAGCCACCTCCTTGACGTGTCGGGGTGCCGGACCCGTCCTGGGTCCGTTCCCGTCATCGGCTCCCTGGGCGGGCGGATTGAGGCCTTCCCCCGGGGACGGCCGGGCTTGAGCGGCGGGCAAGGCTCGCGTACTGCCCGAGACGGCGGTCGTAAGCCGCTGTCAGGACTTGAGCGCCGCCTCCGGGACCCAGCGCTCCGCGAAGCGGTCGGTTGCCGCGACCAGGGCCCGCGAGTTGGCGGCGTCGAACGCGCTGTGGCCCGAGTCCGCGGTGATCACCAGCTCGGCCTCGGGCCACGCCCGGTGGAGCGCCCACGCGCTCTCGGCGGGGCAGACGACGTCGTAGCGGCCCTGCACGATCACCGCCGGGATGTGGCGGATGCGCGGCACGTCGCGGAGCAACTGGTCGTCGGTCTCCAGGAAGCCGCGGTTCACGAAGTAGTGCGCCTCGATGCGCGCGAACGCGAGCGCGTACTCGGGCTCTTCGTAGTGGTCCTTCAGCGCCGGGTCGGGCAGCAGCTTGCTGGTGGCTCCCTCCCACCCCGCCCAGCGCCGGGCGGCGGCGATGCGCACGTCGCGGTCGGCGTGGGTCAGGCGGCGGTGGTACGCGGTGAGGAAGTCGCCGCGCTCGGCCTCGGGGATGTGGTCGCGGAACGCCTCCCACAGGTCCGGGAACAGCACGGAAGCGCCGCGCTGGTAGAACCAGTCGATCTCCTGCCGGCGGAGCAGGAAGATCCCGCGCAGCACCAGCTCGGTGACGCGATCGGGGTGCCGCTGCGCGTACGCCAGCGCCAGCGTGCTGCCCCAGCTGCCGCCGAAGACCTGCCAGCGCTCGATCCCGAGGTGCTCGCGCAGCCGCTCGATGTCGGCGACCAGGTGCCACGTGGTGTTGTCCTCGAGCGAGGCCGCGGGCGTGCTCCTGCCGCAGCCGCGCTGGTCGAACAGCACGATGCGATAGCGCTCGGGATGGAAGAAGCGCCGCTGGGCCGGCGACGTGCCGCCGCCGGGCCCGCCGTGCAGGAACACCACCGGCTTTCCCTGCGGGTTCCCGCACTGCTCGTACGCGATCTCGTGCACGGCAGAGACCTGGAGCCGCCCGGTGTCGAACGGCTCGATCTCGGGATAGGCCCAGGTCACCGGGTCCTTGGCCGGCCTTTCCGCCATCAATGGATCCTGACCACGCGCGAGGACAGCAGCCGTCCGCCGGCAAGCAGGCGCGCGAAGTAGACGCCGCTCGCGGGCGCACGGCCGTCGTCGTTGAGCGCCCATTCGCGGTCGTACCAGCCGGCGGCCAGCTCGCCGTGCGCGAGCGTCGCCACGCGCCGTCCGCTGACGTCGTAGATCGCCAGCTCCACGCCGCCCGCCGCGGGCAGTCCGATGCGGAAGCGCGTGCTCCCCGGCGCCGGGTTCCCGCCCGTCACCGCGAAGCTCAGGTCGTTCGGGAGCGGCGGACCCGTGGACACGGGCGTGCAGTCGCTGCCATTGGGTCCGAGCGCGAAGAACGGCTGGTTCAGCAGGTTGTTGAACGTGAGCGTCGCGATCTGCCAGCCCTGGGCGCCGACGCCGGCGTCGCAGCCCAGGCGGAAGCGCACGCGGACGGTCTGGCCCTGGTAGGTCGTGCCCAGGTTCGCGGTCACGGTGCTCAAGCCCGGATAGCCCGCGCTCTGGCCGCAGTAGGCAGCGCGACCGCCGATCGGGTTGCCGGACTGGTTGAAGAGCGTGGAGGTGTACCCGGGCGAGAGCGAGATGCCGATGTCGGACCAGTTCGCGCCGCCGTCGTTCGAGATCTCCACCACCCCGCCGTCGTAGAAGCTGGTCGCGTCCCGCTCGAAGTCGAAGTTGTGCTGGAACGTGAACGTGAAGTTGCCCGTCGGCGCCACCTGGAGCGGAGGCGAGGTGAGCGTGTGGTCGGCGACCTCGCCCACGTCGGGACCGAGGAAGCGGCGGTCGCCGGGCCCGCCCTGCGTCGTCGTCCACATGCCGTCGCTGGCGGGGCTGCCCGCCATCGTCCACGGCAGCGACTGGGCCTCCACGCTCTCGATGCTCGACGGCGTCTCGTTGGTGTTGCCCCACGAGTAATCGTGCGCCACCACCGGGCCCGCCACGGCGAGGGCGGGGTCGTTGTAGCTCGCCGCGATGTCCACCACCTCGGGGCCGACCGCGCCCTTCAACTCCACGGGCACCGAGACCGCAGCCGTCTGGAACGGCTGCGTGCTCGCGAAGCTCACCGTGTTGCCGGCCGGGAACGAGACGTGCGGGTTCGTGCTCGAGAGCGTCGCGGTCGTGGCGTGAAGCGTGGCCGAGCCGACGTTCTTGAGCGTCACCATGAGCCGCCCGATCTCGCCGTTGTCGAGATACGCGTCGTGGTCGCAGTCGTGGAAGGACACGTTCAAGTCGGTGCCGACTAGCGCCAGCTCGCCGCCGGTGACGAAGCTCTCGATCACGGTGGCGTTGTTGGCATCGAAGCGGCCGGGCGCGATGGCGCCCGCCCCCGCCCCGCGCTTCGCGAACGCCGTCCAGAACAGCTGGAAGTCGGACGTGTCGTTGGACCACGCCGCGAGCAGCAGCGCGTCGCGTGCCTCGAGCAGCGTGGGCGCGTTCGGCGTCAGCTTGTAGGCGAGCACGAGGTAGTCCCGCATGCGCTGCTGGGCGGCGGCGAACGTGAGCCGGATGTTGTCGCGCAGCAGCGCCGCGTAGCACTCCCACAGCATCGTGCACCACACCTCGCCGGTATTGTGCACCTCCGCATTGTTCGACCCGTCCGTTCCGAACGCCGTGGGTGGGCCGACGGGGAGCGCGTTGCCGTTCTGGATGTGCTTGAACGTGAACCCGTTCTTGGTCATGTCCGTCGAGTAGGGAACGCGGCGGATGCCGAAGTAGTACGCATTGGACACGCCGATGGACGGGAACAGCGCGTAGCCGGCGAGCGCGTAGACGCCGTTCCAGTTCGCGTTCGAGCCCACGCCGATGTCCTCGGGGCGCACCGTGAGGAGCATGGCGTGGAAATCGCCCCAACCCTCGCCGAGGCCACCGCTCATGTTCGTGGACAGCCCGGCCGCGTCGCCGACGAGGCGGTTGCTGATGAAGTGCCCCCATTCGTGCGCCACCACCGCGTTGTCGATGGTGCCGTCGCGCGACAGCGACGCCTGGCGGACCATCTGCACGGTGACCGTGCCCGAGCCGAGGGCGGTCTTGATCGCGTTGCCCGTGGCCTGCGTGATGGAGAGCACCGGGATCGTGAGCGAGCCCGTGCCCCCGAGGCCCGGAGGATTGAACGCGGGCGCGTTGTCCGCGATGAGGCAGGCGATCGCGCCCGCCGCCTGCGCCGCCTGGGCCTTGAGGAGGAACGTACAGGTGCCGCGGTCCAGCAGGCAGATCTTGCCGCTCACCGCCCCGGCGTTCGTGAGCGCGGTGCAGCCGTCGTTGACCGGCGCCGCGGCGTCGATCCCGAGCACCACGTCACCGCTCAAGCTGAAAGTCTGCGGGCCGAAACCGGTGGCGACGCCCGCGGCGTAGGGCCCGGCGATCGAGCCCGGCGCGGTCACCGTGACCCCGCTCCCCGAGAGGTTGAACACGTACATCTGCATGCGCCCGGGTGAGCCGTCGGGAGGCGTGCTCATGTTCGCGTTGTTCGTGCCGCTGAAATCCTGAGCCTCGGCGCGCATCGCGTCGGCGCCCAGGCCGCCGCGTCCGAAGTTGTTCGTCTGGCCGTTCCCCGAGGCCTCGTCGAAGCCCGAGTCGTAGTACCAGTCGTGGAAGAAGTTGTCGTCGTAGAAGAGCTGCGTGATCGCCGCCATGCGCTGGGCGCTGCTCACCCCCGGCGCCAGGGTGACGTCATAGGTGCGATCGAACGTGTTCGCACCCGTGGTGGTGGCGCGGAAGTCGCCGGCCGAGAAGCCGTCGGGGCTCGAGAGATCGGCGTAGGCGTCGACGTTGTTGCCGAGCGTCTGCGTCGCGCCCGCCGCGAGCCAGGGGTCGTTCGTGGAGAGGGGGCCGTTCTGGAGCGTCACCAGGCTCGGGGCCACGAAGCCGGGCGCGAAGAAATCCGGCAGCCCGGTCGGGTGCGGCGTCGGCGAGGTTCCCTGCGGGCCATCGTGGGGCAGGTGCGCGCCGGTGGTCTGCGCCCACACCCGGTAGCTGAACGCGTCCGAGGACATGATGTCGTGGCGGAAGAGCAGCGAGCCATCCGCCGCCGAGACCACGTACATGTAGGCCTGGGTCGGCGCCATCAACTCCACGTACCACGCCGGCACGAGCGCTTCCGGCTCGTGGAAGAGCACGCGTTTGACGCGCACGGGCGCGCCCGGCTTGAGCTCGTCTGGCCACGATGCGTCCGCCGCCGAGACGTCCCAGCGCTCGTAGCCACCCTCGGCCGACTCCACGAACCGGGCTCCAGTCGAGCTCGCCTGGCCCGAGAAATCGGAGAGCGCGGCGGCGAGCGCGGTTCCCGCGGTGAGCGCGAACACCGGCGTGCCGGCCTTGGCCACGAGGCCGCGGCTCGGGATGTAGCCGGTGACCGCGAGCAGCGTGTGGTCGCGGTCCATGAGCACCTTGACCTGGTCGCGGAACACGTCGATGCCATCGACCGTCTGGGTGAACGTGGCCACGATCCCGCCGTGGCCGGTGTCGTGGATGGAGCGGAGCGGCGCCTCGGCCACGTCCACCGCCTGCAGGCCGTAGAACCCGGAGACGAGCCCGAGGTGCCGGCGCGCATCGGCCTCGATCGAGGACGGCAGCGGCCGGAGCGCGGTGGGACCCGGCTGCGCCGGGTTTCCGTTAGCAGCCCCCCGCGTCGCCCACAGCATCGTCGGCACGCCGTAGCGCTCGTCGAGGCTCCGCGGCGTGGCGATCGCGAGCAGCGCCGCGGAAGCACGCGTGCGGGCCGCGAGCGCGCGTGTCGCGGGCGCGGGGCGCATGCCGGCGGTGACGTCCAGCTCCGGACGCGGGCCCGCCCACGCCGGCGCGGAGGTGAGAGCGAACAGCACCAGCGACGCGGCCGCGATGCGGCCGGGAAGGCGACGCGAGCTCATGGAGGCGCCCCTCGCGAGCCGGGGACGTGCCCGGCGCGAGGCGCGGGTCCATCGTCCGGCTGGGGTGGTGTCGTGATCGGCGGACAAGCGAGCGTGTTGAAGGGCCGAGACTAGCCGCTCCATATGTCACGGAACAATGAAGAAGTGGGCCGCGTCGCCGCCAAGCACGGCGGCCGGGCGGGTCACCCCCGCCCGGCCGCCGGAATCCTGCTCGAGCTCCGCCCTAGAAGCGGACCACGCGCCTCACCATCACCACGCTGCCGACCTGGGCGCGGACGAAGTACATCCCCGTCCCCACGCGCTGCCGGTTGGCGTCGAGACCGCTCCAACTCACGGACGAGCGGCCCGCCGGGAGCGAATGCGACTCCGTGTAGACGCGCCGGCCCTGCATGTCGTAGACGCTCAGGTCGACGGCGGAGGCCTGCGGCAGGTCGAGTGCGAAGAACACCGCGCGCGACGAGGGGTTCGGGGACGGCTCGGACATTCCCGGCACGCCCAGCGCGAAGGACTCGTCGCCGGTGAGGGCCTTCTTGACCTGGATGGAGGTCGTGGCCGATCCGGTGAGGTTGTTCGTGGCCACGAACTTCACCTGCCAGTTGCCGGCCGGCAGCGGGCCGTTCCACGTGAACGTGCCGCCGGTCTTGCTCGCATTCGGCGTGAACGTCGCGGTGTTCCCCACCGGCATCTTCACCGCGACCATGGTCAGCGACGTGATGGCGTCACCGTCCGAGTCGCTCGCCGTGATCGTGAACGAGACATTCTGCGTCAGGGTGGCCTTCACGGTGCCGGGAGCGATCACCACCGGCGCGTGATCCACCAGCGGCGGGATGAACTCGAGAGGGCCCAAGTCAGCGTACGTCACCGGGCCGACGCCGGTGTTGGCCGTGCGCGAGTCGTCCATGCGCGCGCCACCGGTGGCATCGGTGGCCGGCCAGTTCGCCGCGCTCGACATGGCGCAATCGATCGCCGGCGAGCCCGCCATCAGCCGGAAGTCCGCCGTCGCGGCGCTCGTGAACTTCGGGTCCGCCGACTTCGTGTGCGCATCCTGGCCCGATGCCGCCTGGTACAGGGCCACCGTGGCGTACTTGGTGGAGATGTACTTGACCGGGGCCACCGTCGCGGTGCTGTTCCAGAACAGGTTGTAGTCGGAGACGAAGCCCACCGCGGACGTCGAGTCGACCCAGAGGCCGTACTCGCCGTTCTCGGTGGCGATGCAGTTGTGCACCTGGCAGCCGGGGGCGTTGCCCTCGAACGAGAAGCCGTCGAGGAAGTTGTGGTAGGCGAGGTCGTTGACGTGCACCATGCCCGTGGAGGCGAGGTGGTCGTAGCCGTGGTCGCCGTTGTTGTACGAGCGGTTGTTGAAGGAGACGTTGTTGTTCGCGGCGCCGCTGAACTGGAGCCCGGTGTCCTGGTTGTCGTGCAGGCGGTTGCCGGAGACCGTGTTGCCGACGGCGCCGAACAGGTAGATGCCGTTGGCGACACGCGTGCCCGGCTTCGCGTTCCGGAACGACTCGTTGTTGCTGATGACGCACGCGGAGGCGCCGGCGGTCAGGCCGATGCCGTGGAAGGCATTGTCGGAGACGGTGTTGCCGGTGATGGTGATGCGCTGGCCGTTCACGGTCTGGATGCCGTAGCTGCCGGCGAACGTCACCTTGTTGTTCGACACCACCATGTCGGTGCAGCTGTTCTGCATGTAGATGCCGCGGTCCACCGTGCGCGTGATCTCGAAGCCCGAGATGTTCACGAACTGCTTGTACACGTTGAAGCCGTAGTTGCGGTGACCCACGAACGTCTTCCTGCCGCCCGGGTTGTTGCCGCCGACGTTCACGTACAGACCCGTGCCGCTCACGAACTGGAAGGTGTTGGCCGGCATCGTGGACGGCGTGTTCGTGCTCGCCGTGAGCGCGACACCGTCGACGAACACCTGCTTCACCGCCCAGGTGGCGCTGGCGGCGAGGAACGTGCCGCCGCCGGACGACACCCACAGCGCGGTGTTGGAGAAGTCATCGGAGCCGTCGATCACCACGCCGGGCCCCGAGGCCTGGAACACGAACGGCGAGCCGGCGGCGCCGGAGGCGTTGACCGTGATCTGTTCGCGATAGATGCCAGGTTTCACGATGATCGTGACCCCGGGACCGTTGTGGGCGGCCATCGCGGCCGCGATCGTGCAGTACGGCTGCAGCTCGGTGCCGGCGCCGGTGTTGGAGCAGGTGCCGTTCGCGCCGTCGACGTAGAACGTCTGGGCGTTTGCGGCCGAGCCGAGCAGGGTGAGCAGTGCGATGCTGGGGGCGGCGAAGCGGACGGCCCTGGCGAGCCGTTGGCGCACCGCGGCCAGCGCGGGCGACGTGAACAGCATGGTGCCTCCGGATCGTGGTCCGTGGAGAGCGGGGACTGGAGAGGGAACAGGGAGAGAGAGTCCCGATCCGGTGCGTCGGCAGGGTGGGCGGAGTGCACGCGTTCGCGGTCGGTGTATGCAACAGCGTAGCGTGGTGTGCGCAGTGCACTGAAGCGGAAACATCGCCGGAACACGCGATGCACACGTCGCGGGCACGCGACCCGTGAAAGATGCAACGGCATCGCAGAAGCGTGCGCCGCGGCGCGACGAAGTTGCGTGCGAGTGATCGCCGCGGCGCGTACGAGCGCATGCGCGCAAAGCACGACGGCCGGGCGCTCGAAGCGCCCGGCCGTCGATGTCCTGCGTGTCGCCCGTCAGAAGCGGACCACGCGCCTCACCATCACCACGCTGCCGACCTGCGCGCGGACGAAGTACATGCCCGTCCCCACCCGCTGGCGGCTGGTGTTGAGCCCGCTCCAGCTCACCGACGAGCGGCCCGCGGGGAGCGACTGCGACTCCTGGTACACGCGCCGGCCCTGCATGTCGTAGACGCTCAAGTCCACGTCGGATGCCTGCGGCAGGTCGAGCGCGAAGCGGACCGCGCTCGCCGACGGATTCGGCCAGCCTTGCGACATCGCGATCACCGGCGGCTGCGTCGGGTCGACGGGATCGTCACCCGCGCCCGCCCTCTTCTTGCCGCTCGGCGCCTTGATCTGCAGCGCTGTCGTGGCCGAGCCCGTGAGCGCGTTCGTGGCCACGAACTTCACCGAGTAGTTGCCCGCCATTTTCGCGGTGGGCTTCCACGAGAACGTGCCACCCGTGTTGTTCGCGTTCGGGGTGAACGTGGCGCCGCTGTTCGCCGGCATCTTCACCACGACCATCGTCAGCGACGTGATCGCATCGCCGTCCGAATCGGTCGCCGCGACCGTGAACGTCACCAGCGAATCCGGGGCGCCCTTCACCGTGCCGGGCGCGGTGACGACCGGCGCGTGATCCACCAGCGGCGGGATGAACTCGAGAGGGCCCAGGTCAGCGTATGCCACCGGGCCCACGCCGGTGTTGGCCGTGCGCGGGTCGTCCAGGCGCACACCACCGGCCGCATCGGTCGCCGGCCAGTTCGCCGTGCCCGACATGGCCGCATCGATCGCCGGCGAGCCGGCGAGCAGGTGGAAGTCCGCGGCGCCTGCGTTCACGAACTTCGGATCCGCCTGCTTCGAGTGCCCGTCCTCGCCCGAAGCCGCGGCGTAGTCCGCGACCGTGGCGTAGGTCGTGGAGATGTACCTGACCGGCACCGTCGCGGTGCTGTTCCAGAACAGGTTGTAGTCGGAGACGAAGCTCACCGCGGAGGTTGAGTCGACCCAGAGGTCGTACTCGCCGTTCTCGGTGGCGATGCAGTTGTGCAGCTGGCAGCCGGGGGCGTCGCCCTCGAACGAGAAGCCGTCGAGGAAGTTGTGGTAGGCGAGGTCGTTGACGTGCACCATGCCCGCGGAGGCGAGGTGATCGTAGCCGTGGTCGCCGTTGTTGTACGAGCGGTTGTTGAAGGACACGTTGTTGTTCGCGGCGCCGCTGAACTGGAGCCCGGTGTCCTGGTTGTCGTGCAGGCGGTTGCCGGAGACCGTGTTGCCGACGGCGCCGAACAGGTAGATGCCGTTGGCGACGCGCGTGCCCGGCTTGGCGTTCCGGAACGACTCGTTGTTGCTGACGACGCAGGCGGAGGCGCCGGCGGTCAGGCCGATGCCGTGGAAATTGTTGTCGGAGACGGTGTTGCCGGTGATGGTGATGCGCTGGCCGTTCACGGTCTGGATGCCGTAGCTGCCGGCGAAGCTCACCGTGTTGTTCGAGATGGTGAGGTCGTTGCACGGGTTCTGCATGTTGATGCCGCGATCGTTCGTGCGCGCGATCTGGAAACCGTCGATGGTCACGAACGACTTCGTGGAGAGGTTGAACCCATAGCTGCGGTGCGCCACCAGGACCGTGTGCGTGCCGGGGTTGCCGCCGCCCACGTTCACGACCAAGCCGGTGCCACTCACCCACTGGAAGGTGTTCGCCGGCATCGTGCCGAGCGCGTTCGTCGTCGCCGCGAGGCGCACGCCGTCCACGAACACCTGGGTCGGCGTCCACGTCACGCTCGCTGCCGCGTACTCCGAGCCGGAGCTGACCGCCCACAGGGACGTGTTCGAGAAGTCATCGGAGCCGTCGATCACCACACCGGGTCCCGAGGCCTGGAACACGAACGGCGAGCCGGAGATGCCGGAGGCCGGGACCGTGACCTGCTCGCGGTAGACACCCGGCTTGACGATGATCGTGATGCCGGCCCCTTTGTGCGCCGCCATCGCGGCCCCGATCGTGCAGTAGGGCTGGGCTTCGGTGCCGGCGCCGGCGTTGTTGCAGGTGCTGCTCTGCGCGTCGACGTAGTAGGTCTGCGCATGGGCGGCGGAGCCGAGCATGGCGACCAGGGCGACGCTGGGGGCGGCGGCACGAGCGGCGGCAAGGAGCCGTCGACGCACCGCCAGGAGGGCGTGCGACGTGTACAGCATGATGCCTCCGGGGGGAGTCCGTGGGGAGAGAGGGGTGCTGGAGCAGCGGGAGAGAGAGAGATCCCCGGTCCGTTCGCACGACAGGGCGGGAAGGGACGGCGCGCGATCGCGGCGGGTACACATCAAGAATATGGAGGTGCGCACACCGCTTCGAAGCGGAATGTCACGCGACATTGCGAGTTTGCCCATATTGGACCCGTCATCGTGCGCGATGCCCGCTCGCGGGAGACGCCGTTCCGGCGGTCGTGACGTTGTTTGGCGGCGGCGAACGAGCTCGCTTCAGGCCGGACCGCGCGCCGCGATCCGCTCCTCGCGCAACCGCGTCAGGCGCGGCGCGAGCGCGGCGTGGCCCACCGCGACGATGAGGCCGGCGACGAGGCAGCCGAGCCACAGGGCGGTGCTGCCGAAGTGCTGGAGCACCGAGGTGCCGATGAGCGGCGCGCCGAAGCCCGCGAGCCCGAAGCTGAGCCCGTACGCGCCCTGGTATCGGCCGCGCATGTGCGGCAATGCGATGTCCGCCACCACGGCGTTCGAGGTCGGCAGCAGGCAGATCTCCCCCACCGTCCACACCACGACCCCGAGGCCATACATGGGCACGCCCGTGGCGACGACGTTGAGTCCGAAGCCCAGGCCGAGCAGGCACGCCCCCGCCGTGAGCACGCGCGAGCGGTTGAAGCGCCCGAGCACCGGCGCCAGGAACGGCTGCACGAGCACGATCACCATGCCGTTCAAGCCCAGCACGAGGCCCAGCCACGCGCGCGAGACGCCGCGGTTCCCCATCTCGATCGGCAGCGCCGCGACGTGCTGCATGAACACGAGCAGCGCGAGCACGCTCAGGCCCACGAACACGGCGAAGGGCCTGTCGCGGTAGGGCGCCAGGAACCCGGCGACGAAGCTCGAGCGGCGCGGCGGCGCGTGCGGCGCATCGGCCTCGCCCCCGGCGGCCGGATGTGCGTGCGCGGGGCGCGTCTCCGGCACCGCTCGGAGCACGATCACGGCGAACGCGATGCTGGTGAGTCCATCCCCCACGAACAGCCACAGGAACGACCGCGATGCGAGCACGCCCCCGAGCACGAGCCCGATCGAGAAGCCGAGGTTGATCACCCAGTAGAGGATGCCGAACGCGCGCACGCGGTCGTTCGGCGGCACGAGGTCCGCGACCGCCGCCTGCATCGCCGGCCGGTAGCACTCGCCGAGCAACGCGACCAGGAACGTGGCGGGCGCGATCAGCCACAGCTCGCGCGCGAAGCCGAGCGCGATCATGCCGAGCCCCCCGAGGAGCAGCGCGCCCGCCATGGTCGCGCGCCGGCCGACGTGGTCGGCGAGGTAGCCGCCGAGCGCGCTCGCCACCGCGGCCCCGGCGCCGTAGAGCGCGGCGATGGCGCCGGCGGTCGCGGGTGCGAATCCGCGGCCCTGGGTGAGGTAGACGGCGAGGAACGGCAGCACGAAGCAGCCGGCGCGATTCACGAGCATCCCGAACCACAGCACCCAGTAGGTGCGCGGCAGCCCGATGCCGATGGCGCGGACGCGCGTGCGGACGATGTCGATCGCGGTGGTCATGAGGGTCGGCAGGATAACGGAAGCGGGGGGCCGGCGGTGTGCCGGCCCCCCGCGGATCGAGCGTGTTCGCGAACGCTCAGCTCGGCCGGATATTGATGTTCATGCGGAACAGGTTCGCGGGGTCGTACTTCTTCTTGATCCCCACGAGCTTCGCGAGGTTCGCACCGTACGCCATCTTCACCCGGTCCCCTTCCTCGGCGGTGAGGAAGTTCACGTACACGGCGCCGGTCGAGAACGGGGCCAGGGCCGTGAACAGGTCGCGGGCCCAGCCCACGCACTTGTCGTCGTTGGCCGCGGCGTCCCAGCGACCGTGCACGTTGATGAGGAAGTTGGGCTCGCGGTGCGAGTAGGCGGTTGCGTCGCTCGCAACGCGCGTGATCGCACCGCCCAGCTGCGCGAACGCCATCTCCGTCTGCGGGTCCGGCAGACGGCCCGCGAAGTCCACGAGGACGTCGATCATCTTGTCCGGGATCTCCAGGAACTCGTGCGACTTCCAGTAGTTGCGCATGCCCGGCGTGAGCAGCGGGTCCAGGACCTGCTGCCAGCCCACGTAGGGAGTCGGTCCGATGACGTCCGCGATCGGCTGTCCGAACGCGCGCAGCGGCTGGAGCAGCTTCTCCCCCGTCTTGAGGTCGCCGTTGTAGCAGGCCGCGAGCGCCAGGATCTCCTTGCCATGCCAGCTCTCGGGCAGGAAGGGCAGCGGCGGCGCCTTGCGAAGCACGAACCACACCGCCAGCTCGTCCGGCGCCTTGAGCGCGAAGTCGCGGTAGAACTGCAGCACCTTCTTCGCGTCCGCGAGCGGGTGGACGATGAGGCCGGAGAGCACTTCCTTGCCGATGGCGTGGAGCTGGAACTCGAACGACGTCACCACGCCGAAGTTGCCACCGCCGCCGCGGATCGCCCAGAACAGGTCGCTGTTCTCGCGGGCGCTGGCGGTGAGCTTGTCGCCCGCGGCGGTGACCACGGTGGCCGAGACCAGGTTGTCGATGGTGAGCCCGTACTTGCGGCTCAGCCAGCCGAACCCACCGCCGAGGGTGAGCCCGGCGACGCCGGTCGTGGAGTTG
>DATLUU010000163.1:0-2964 GCA_035577885.1 Verrucomicrobiia bacterium | reverse complement strand
ACAGCGCCGAGATTGCCGGACGGGGCTTGAGCAGGGCTTGAGCCGCAGGCGGAGAGGGCCTTGAGAAACCTGTTGCAGGGGGCCCGACCCCGGGCCATCATCCACCTCGGTAAGTGCGCCCGGCCTCCCCCTGCCAGGGCTCGATCCGCCACGACGACCGATCGGGATCCCCCCGCCCGCAGGAGTCCAGGCATGGCCCTTCGCTCCCGGACCCAGTCCGCCCCTGGTGTTCACCAGCCCCGGCGGCAACTGAGCCCCGCCGAGCTGCGCGACCGCACGGTGAGCAGCATGGTGAGCGCGGCGCTGCTCGCGGTGGCTGGCACACTGATCTTCGCCTGGGCGCTGCGCAGGACCGACGATCCCTGGCTCTTCGCCGTGGGGGCAGTGCCCTGGGTCATCGCCCTGTGGCTCTTCGGCGCCGCGTTCTGGAAGTACACGCGCAACTAGGCCGGGTCGCGAACGCCCTTCTGACACAGCGCCACGACCCCGGTCAGTCGCGGACGACGCGGAACGACAGCGGCCGCTGCAGCCGCTCGAACCCCGATCGGTCGGGATGCTCCATCTGCGCGATCACGCGCTCGAGATTGCGCACCCGGTTCAGCTCCAGGATGAGCGCGCGGTCGGCGGGTGGCCCGCCCACGACCATGATCAGTCGCACGTTGCCGCCGAGCAGGTTCCAGGCGTCGAGCGCCGCGCGCGACGGCGGCCAGCCGGGCAGGAGCACGACCAGCTCGACATCGGTGGGGAACGCCACCTGCTGAAGCGGTGCCAGCGCCGCGAAGTCCGCCGGCCACTCGGGGAGCGCGACGACGATCTGGCGCAGGCCGTTCACCGCGCCCAGGTCGCTGATGTCGGCCGCGTTCGGAAGCCTGCGCATGACCACGTGCGTTCCGAACCCGAGATCCTGCTCGATGAGGAGGGGCGCGCAGAGCGCCTCGTCGAGGCTGCCCTGGGCGGTCGAGGCCGCCTGCGCGGCGGGCGGCGGCCCGCTTCCCGAAGGCGGGGTCCCGGCCGCGGCGGGGCCAGGACCCTGGCTGCCGGAAGCGCAGGCGATGGCGGACAACACGAGTACCGACGCGGCGAGCGTGATGCGACGCAAGGGCATGTGACCCTCCGTGGATTTCGAGCGTTCCCGGCCTGCGGCCGGTAATGGGGCCGGGCGCCGGAAGTCGGCCCCCCTCAGGCGATTGACACTGCTTCACCGCCCATGATAGAAAATCCTGCTCCCTGTTCCACCCTCCGGCCTCCCGCCGGGGGCTGGCCGTTCCCCGGTACCCCGGATCGGCCCCTGAACGCACGCTCAAGCTCCGGGACGGAGTCCCGCGAAGAGAGAGTCGAGTCATTCCAATGTACGCGATCGTCCATATCTCCGGCGTCCAGACCAAGGTCATGCCCGACGAGGTCCTCGACGTTCCCCGTCTCGCGGGCGAGCCGGGCGCGAGCCTCAAGTTCGACCACGTGCTGCTGGTCGGCGACGGCGACAAGATCTCGGTGGGCCAGCCGACGGTGAAGGGCGCGAGTGTGTCGGCCGAGATCGTCGACCACCACCGCGGCGAAAAGATCAAGATCTTCAAGTTCAAGCGCCGCCGCGAGTATCGCCGCCGGCGCGGTCACCGCGACGAGCTCACGCGCATCCGCGTGACGGCCATCCAGGGGTAAGCAAGCCATGGCGCACAAGAAAGGCCAGTCCTCGACCAAGAACGGCCGCGACTCCGCGGCCCAGCGGCTGGGCGTGAAGAGGTTCGGCGGCGAGTCCGTGCGTGCCGGCACCATCATCGTCCGCCAGCGCGGCACGGTGGTGTTCCCGGGCCAGAACGTGGGCCGCGGCAAGGACGACACGCTGTTCGCATTGATCGACGGGAAGGTGGAGTTCGCACGCCACGGGCGCACGGGCAAGCGCGTGCACGTGATGCCGGTGGCGGCCGAGACCAACTAGGAAAGCAGTGCCGCACGCTGCGCCGCCTCCGGCCCCCCCGGCCGAGGCGGCGTTTAGTTTGTGGCCATGGGTCCAACGAAGCGCGGAGGGATGCCGTGAAGAACAAGGTCGCCGTGATCGGGGCCGGCAACGTGGGCGCGAGCGCCGCGCTCTACATCGCCGAGCGAGGCCTCGCCGACGTGACGCTGATCGATCGCCCCGAGATGGAGGGCATGCCGCAGGGGAAGGCGCTGGACATGGAGGAGGCGGCACCGCTCTGGCACAAGGGCGTGCGCATGACCGGAGCCTCCGACCTCTCCGCGGTGAAGGGCTCCGACGTCGTGGTCATGACCGCGGGCTTCCCGCGGAAGCCCGGCATGTCGCGCTCGGATCTCTTGAAGGCCAACGCCGAGATCGTGAAGCCTGCCGCCGAGGCGGTGAAGCAGCACGCGCCGAACGCGATCGTGGTGGTGGTGACGAATCCTCTGGACGTCATGGCCTGGTACTTCGGCCACGTCTCCGGCTTCCCGCGCGAGCGCGTGATCGGCATGGCCGGCATCCTCGACAGCGCGCGCTTCCGCGCGTTCCTTTCGCAGGAGCTGGGCATCTCGGGCTCGGACATCCAGGCCATGGTGCTGGGCGGCCACGGCGACTCGATGGTTCCAGTGACGCGCTATACCGTCGCCGGAGGCGTTCCAGTGGAAGAGCTGATCGCGCCCGAGCGCCTGGCGCAGATCGTCCAGCGCACGCGCGATGGCGGCGCGGAGATCGTGAAGCTCCTGAAGACCGGCTCGGCGTATTACGCGCCGGCGATGTCGGCCGTGGAGATGGTGGAGGCGATCCTCCTGGATCAGAAGCGCCTCGTGCCGTGCTCGGTGGGGCTCAAGGGCGAGTATGGCTTGAAAGATCTCTATATCGGCGTGCCGATCATCCTCGGTGGCAAGGGCGTCGAGAAGATCGTGGAGTTGAAGCTCTCCGACGCGGACAAGGCCGCGCTGCACAAGTCGGCGAAGGACGTGGCGGAGATGATCGGGGAGCTGAAGGGGTAG
>DATLUU010000162.1:0-6530 GCA_035577885.1 Verrucomicrobiia bacterium | reverse complement strand
CCACCTCGTGCGCGTGGCGGAGATCCCCTACTACGACTTCATCCCGCTCGCCGCCGATTCGGGCCCTGCCGATGTTTCACGCGCCGCGACGCTGGAGGTGAGCGACGTCCGCTCGCTGGACCTGGCCCACTGCGAGCTGGTCGTGCTGTCCACGTGCGCGAGCGGAGTGCCCTACGTGGCCCGTCGCCGCGTGGGCCCGAGTATGGCGGACGCGTTCCTCGATGCGGGCGCCCGATCGGTACTCCGCACGATGCGGCCGGTGACGGATGACGAGGCGGGCCGGTTCGTCGCCGCGTTCCTCACGAGATGGCGAAGCAATGGGCACGATGCTGTGGCCGCTGCCCGGGAGGCACGCGTCGCGTTGCAACGCGATCGAACCATCGCGAAAGACCCATACGCATGGTCGGCGTGGTCGGTCGCGGTGAACCTGGTCCCGGGAGCCCTCAGGTCTTCACCCGTACTGGCGTCCACCGCCCGCCGCGGTGGCGAGCTCGCGCCAGTGCGCTGAGCATGCGGCCGACGGGGAGGCGCGTGACGCGCCGGGAGGCCGTGCGCCCCCGTCCGTCCCCGGTGCGCTGGACGCGGGGGCGCGCCGGGTCCTAGCCTGCCGCACTGCTCGCGGACGACGACTGCCCACGCCAGTGCACCAGGCGCGGGCCAGCGTCTGCCTTCGCGGGCCAGGTCGTTTGGAGGGCCCCCGCCATGCTCAAGAAGATCGCCGTCACATTGTTCATGGTCATCACCGTGTGCATCGTCGCGGTGCTCTCGATCGCGGCGACGCGGCCGGCCACGTTCCACGTCGAGCGCAGCCTGTCGATGGCGGCGCCGCCGCAAGCCGTGTTCGCGGTGTTGAACGACATGCACCGCTTCCACGAGTGGTCGCCGTGGCAGAAGCTCGATCCGGCGATGAAGGTCAAGTTCGAGGGGCCGGCGAGCGGCGTGGGCGCGTCCTATTCGTGGGTCGGCAACAGGGATGTGGGCGAGGGCCGCATGACCATCACCGACGCCACGCCACCCGGCTCACTCACGCAGAAGCTCGAGTTCATGAAGCCGCCCCAGCCCCCGAGTGCGGTGCACTTCACGATCGCACCCGAAGGCAGTGGCAGCCGCGTGACGTGGGCGATGGACGGCAACAACAACTACGCGTCGAAGGTGATGTGCATGTTCGTGAGCCTCGACGCGATGATCGGAAAGGACTTCGAGTCCGGGCTCACGAGCCTGAAGCAGGTCGCCGAAGCGGAGCCGGCGTTGCCGCCGATGCCGGCCGCCAGCTCCGCCGGGAACGAGAAGGCGGCGCTGACCAAGCCCTGAGGCGCCCAGCCCCGAGCTGAACGCGAACGGGCGGCCACGCTGGATGCGGCCGCCCGTTGCGTTCGGCTCGAGAGACGTCAGCGCGGAGCGACGCGCGACGCCGTGAGCTGGATGTCCGCCTGCGCCCACGCCTTCACGAAGCGCGCGCGCGTGTCGGCGGCCTGCGCCGCCTTCCCCTGCGCCGCCTGCGCCTGCGCGAGCCCGTAGAGCGACCAGCCGTTCTCCGGGTGTTTGCGCAGGTCCTGCCAGTAGATCACCTCGGCCTCGCGCGGGCGCCCCGCGGCCAATAGCTCGGCGCCGAGCGCCTGCCGCGGCGGGTAGTGCCATTCCTCGGGCTCGGTGTAGACGAGCGCATCCTCCAGCAGGACCGCGCGCTGGAAGTGCGCGATCGCCGACTCGTGATTGCCGCGCGCGACGTCCAGCTCGCCGGCCAGCACCTCCGGCGCCACGGACAGGATCGCGCGCGCGGTGTTCGGCGAGAACAGCGTGAAGTTGAGCGAGGTGTCGGCGGCGATCGCCTTCACGGTGTCCAGCATCTTCGCTGCCTCGTCGCGGCGATTCCTGGCGAGCAGCGCCAGGCCACGCGCGTACGCCCAGGTCCCGGTCATGAACCGGTTCGCGGGCGGCGGCGTCGGCTCGGCCAGCATCTCGTCCCACTTCCCGAAGCGCGTGAGCGCGTACCACGGCACGACGCGGAAACCCGCGAGCAGCGGCAGCGCCGCGAGCGCCGAGTCGCTCACCTGCGACGCCGTCTTCCGCGCCGCGGCGATCGCTGTGCTCGAGCGACCCTGCATCGTCGCCGCGAACCACAGGAAATGGATGTTGTGCGGGTAGTACGCCATCGGGTACATGCCCTGCGCGCGGCACTGGGTGATGTAGTCCTCGTCGGCCGCGATCGCCAGCTCGTTGCTGTGCGCGGCGTCGGCGTAACGGCCCACGCGCTGGTAGATGTGCGATGGCATGTGCACCAGGTGGCCGGCGGCGGGCACGAGTGCGAGCAGCCGGTCCGCGGCCGGCTCCGCCTTGTAGGCCTCGGGCGTGGACTCGAGCAGATGGATGTAGAGGTGGAGCGCTGCGGGATGGTTCGCGTCCCTGGCGATCACGTCCTCGAGCCGCGACCGGATCTCGAGCGTGCCGGGGTAGGGCGTGCCATCGGGGCGCCAGTAGTTCCACGGCCTCAGGTCCATGGCCGCCTCGGCCCAGAGCGCCTGCGCGTCCAGGTCGGTGGGGAAGCGCTTCGCGTGCTCGTGCATGGCCTGTGCGTATGCGGAATCGCAGGCATTCCGTCGCTCGGCTTTGCCCTCGTAGCGTTTCGCGAGGGCCTCGATGTAGCCGCGCTCGCGCGCCGAGGCGCCCGAGCGGAGCGCCATCGCCTGGCCGATCAAGGCTTGCGCTTTCGCCTCGTCGCCCGGATCCATCGGCGCGTTGATGTTGGGCCCGAGGACGAGCGCCTGCCCCCAGAACGCCATCGCGCAGCGCGGATCGAGCCGCGCGGCTTCCGCGAATGCGCGACCCGCCTCGGCGTGGTTGAACCCGTAGCTCAGGTTCATGCCCTGGTCGACGAACTTCTGCGCCTCGGCGGACTTGGTGCTGACCGGGAACTTGTGGCTGCCGAGCGACTGGAGCCTCGGCGCCATGCGCCCGTCGGCGGCGGGCTGCTCGGTGCGTGCGTCCTTCGCGTAGTGCTGGTGCACCGTGGCCTGCGCCCACACCGTGTTCGCGGACAGCGCCAGCAGCAGGATCGAACGGGAGAGGGTCGGCATCTCGGCCTCCTTGGGTTGGGGCGGTTATACACGAACCGCACCACGCGGGCATCCCGCCCGCGGTCGCGCGCGCCGTTGAACGCGCGCTCGGCGACGACTATGCTGCGCGGTCCGTGACCCCTGCGCCGGGCGCCCTGCCCGCGTGACCCCCACTTCCTTACGAGAGCCCATGGGACGCATCTTCGAGACCCGCAAAGCGACGATGTTCGCGCGCTGGGACCGCATGTCCAAGGCGTTCGCGCGCATCGGCAAGGAGATCACGATCGCGGTCAAGAAGGGCGGCCCCAACCCGGAGTCGAACCCCTCGCTGCGGCGCGTGATCCAGAACGCGCGGTCCGTGAACATGCCCAAGGACAAGGTCGAGAACGCCATCAAGAAGGCGTCCGGCCACGACACGGCCGGCTACGAGGAGATCCTGTACGAGGGCTATGGCCCGCACGGGGTCGCGATCCTGGTCGAGGCGGCGACGGACAACCCGGTGCGCACCGTGGGCAACATCCGCCATCACTTCACCAAGGGCGGCGGCAACCTCGGCAGCTCGAACAGCGTGTCGTTCCAGTTCAAGCGCATGGGCGTGTTCCGGCTGAACCCGGCCGGGCTCGATGCCGAGGCGCTGGAGCTGGACCTGATCGACGCCGGCCTCGAGGAGCTGGGCGAGACGACGGGCGAGAAAGGGGACTTGCAGCTGCTGCTGCGCTGTGCGTTCTCGGATTTCGGGCACGTCGCCAAGGCGCTCGAGGACCGGAAGATCACGCCGCTCTCCTCGGAGCTCGAGTACATCCCGCAGACGCCGACGCACCTGCCCGACGACCAGGCGAACATGGTGCTGAAGCTCGTGGACTCGCTCGAACAGGACGAGGACGTCCAGAGGGTGTTCCACAACCTGGGCTAGAGCGAGGGCCGGCCGCGTGGACTTCACGCTGTTGCCGCTTGCGGTCACCCCCATCCTGCTGTTGGTCCACGTCATCTGGATGGTGGACTCGCCGCGCCGCGAGCCGATCGGCAACGTGGTGCGCTACCTGCTCGCGGGCGCGTTCGCCGGCGGGGCCGCGATCGTGGCGGAGTTGATGCTGGCGCCGATCGAGGCGCGGCTTGCCGACCCGAGCCTGACGTGGCCGGTGCGGCTGTTGTTCGTGTTCGTGGGCGTCGGCCTGCTCGAGGAGGCGTGCAAGCTCGGCGTTCTCGCCGTCGCCTCGCGCGGTGACCGCGCGCTGGACGAGCCGTTCGACTGGGTGGTGTACGCGGTCTCGGTGTCGCTCGGCTTCGCCGCGCTCGAGAACGTGCGCGTGCTCTGGCAGGGCGCGCACGCCGGCTGGTCGCGCGCCATCTTCGCGGTGCCGGTGCACGCGCTGCTCGGCACGCTCATGGGCAGCCACCTCGCGCGCGCGATGCGCGACGGGCCCGGGGTACCCACGCCAGTGGGTCCGGCGGCGAGGCGGCGCTGGCTCGCGCTGATCGAACCCGCAGCGTGGCACACGGTCTACGACCACTCCATCTTCCAGATGCGCGCCGAGCGCGGCGTCATGGGGCTGGCGGTGCTCCTCTTCCTCGTCGTCGTCGCCGCGCTGTGGACGCTCGCCGTGCGGCGCACGGCGTCGCTGTGGCGCTCCGAGCAGGGACTGCCACCGCCGATCCTGGCGCCCGCGCGCACGCTCGCGCGGCTGGTGGGCGTGGGGCGCGGCCCGCGAGGGAGCGAGAACGACGAGGGCGCCGGACCCGGCTGAGCGGTGTTGAGGACGCTTCACGATTCCAGCCGAAGTGATATCGTCCGCGACGGAACCGGACCGTCGCCATCCCGTGGAACTTCCCCCGAGCCAAAGCCGTGGTCCGGGTCGGGCCTGTGGCCCCATGCTGACATGCTGCACGCGCTGGAATGGCGACCAGCGCCGGCAACCTGAAGAGCGCTACGCAGGTGCTCGGCCGCATCGCAGGTTACGAGTTGCTGGAGCAGGTCGGACGCGGCGGCATGGGCGTCGTGTTTCGAGCGCGCGATCCCAGCCTCGACAAGATCGTCGCGATCAAGATCCTGCCTGACGAGCGAGCGCGCGACGCGGAGTACCGCGCGCGCTTCCTCCGCGAGGCGCGGACCGAGGCATCGATCGACCATCCCTTGATCGCCTGTTGCTTTTCGATCGGCGAGGCCGATCTCGATCCTCCGGACCTGATCCCGTCCGCGACGCAGGAACCGCCGCTGCCACGCAAGCTCTATCTCACGATGGAGTTCATACCCGGCTCGGATCTCTCGGCGCTCGTCCATGGCGAGCCGCTCGCTATCGAGCGCGTGCTCGACCTGGCCGGACAGATCGCGGAAGGGCTGGAAGTCGCGCACGCGGCCGGTGTGGTGCACCGCGATATCAAGCCGGCGAACGTCCGTGTCACTCCGGATGGTCGCGTGAAGCTCCTCGACTTCGGGCTCGCCGCGATCATCCCCAAGCCCAACAGCAAGACGGACAGCTTCAAGTCGTCGATCGACCGCAAGATGGGCACCTGCCATTTCATGTCGCCCGAGCAGACGAACGGGCGGACGATCGACCCGCGGACCGACCTGTTCTCGCTCGGCGTGGTGCTCTACCTGCTCGTCACCGGTAGGCTCCCTTTCACGGGCGAGACCCCCTACGAGGTCGAGGATGCGATCCGGCATACGGAGCCGCCACCCATGGCCCGCTATGCGAACGGCGTGTCCGCCGAGTTGGAACGCATCACGAAGAAGCTGCTGGCGAAGGATGCGAGCAACCGCTACCAGTCCGCGCACGAGGTGCACACCGATCTCGTGCTGCTCGGGAAAGGACCGATTGCGCCTGAGCCCGAGTCCTTCGCCCATCGCGCGCTGCTGATCGCGTTCGGCGCGGTGCTCGTGCTGATTGCCGCGTGGGCGATCTGGCGGATCTTTGTCCGACCGCCCTGGCATGCGCTGGCCGTGGTGCCGTTCGTGAACCGAACCGGCGACCCGCGGCTCGACTATCTCGGCGACGGCATCGCGGCGAACCTGATCGGCTCCCTGTTCCGCGGCTCGCGGCTGAGCGTTGCGGCCGCATCGACCGTGCAGAAGATCGTGCCCTCGGAGCGAACCGCCAGGAACCTCAAGCACGAGCTGGGCGTGGACGCCACGCTGACCGGTTCGCTGAGCAGGAGAGACGAGCTGCTCCACCTGGACCTGGAGCTGGTCGAGGGCGGGCACGGCTTCGTCATCTGGGCAGCGAGCTACGACTACGACCTCGCCGCCATCGACGACACGGAGCGCCAGATCACCTGTGACGTCGTGCGCCGGCTCACCGGTCCGTCCGCTGGCCACGTGCCGCAGAACACGCCGAAGTTTCGCAGCAGGTCCGCGTACGACGCCGTGCTCCGTGCCTGGTCGGCGCTCGACGACCCGGATGCGAAGGCTCCCGATCGGGCCCTCGCCCACGTGACGCAGGCGCTGGAGCTGGATCCGGACTTTGCGCTGGCGTGGGCCTG
>DATLUU010000161.1:0-4455 GCA_035577885.1 Verrucomicrobiia bacterium | reverse complement strand
CCGCGATCGCCGAGGCCAAGCAGCGCTACGGCGGCGACGATGGCTTCAAGGAGCAGCTGGCGCGCGAGAACACCACCGAGGCGCGGCTGCGCGAGCGCTACAAGGGCGACATCGAGAAGCAGATGCTGGAGCAGCAGGTGGTGAAGAAGATGTTCCCCAAGAAGACCGTGACCCAGGCGGACGCCGAGGCGTATTTCCTCGCCCACAGGGACAAGTTCCCCAAGGTGCCGCCGCAGCTGCACCTCCAGGTGATCCAGATCGTGCCGTCGCCGGATTCGGCGGCGCTCAAGGACGGCAAGGCCAAAATCGACGCCATCCGCAAGCGCATCGTCGGCGGCGAGAAGTTCGCGAAGGTCGCAGCCGACGTCTCGGACGACCCCGGCACCGCCAAGTCGGGCGGTGACCTGGGCTTCTTCCGCCGCGGCCAGATGGAGCCCACGATCGAGGACGCGGCGTTCGGGCAGCCGAACGGCAAGCTGTCGCAGCCGATCCGCACCCCGTATGGCTTCCACCTGATCGAGACCATGGAGCGCGACACCGTGCGCGGCCCCGACGGCAAGGACTCGCTGGACGCGGACAAGAAGCCCATCGAGGAGGTGCACGCGCGGCACATCCTGGTGAAGGTCACACCCAACGACGACGACGTGGCGCGCACCCAGAAGCTGGCGCAGACCGTCCGCGACCAGGCGGCCAAGGGCGGGGATTTTGCAACGCTGGTCAAGAAGTACAGCACCTACCGCGGCCCGGCCTCGGCCGACGGCGACGTGGGCTTCCTGAGCCTGGGCTCGCTCCAGCCCAGCATCCGCGCGGGCCTGGAGAACCTGAAGGTGGGCGAGGTCAGCCAGGTGCTCCCCAACAGTCAGGGCTTCAATATCTTCAAGGTTCTGGAGCGAAAGCCCGAAAGAGACTATGAGCTGGCGGAGATCAAGCAGGAGCTGCCGGACGCCGTGGCCGAGGCGCAGTTCCGCGACAAGTACGATGCGTGGTTGAAGACGCTCCGGAGCAAGGCGCAGATCGAGTACCGCGACCTGTAGCCGCTCTGTAGCTCCAGGGAGCGACCGCAGCCAGGAGGCGCGATGATCTCATTCGAGCACGTGACCAAGCGCTACGGAGAGCGCCTCGCGCTCGACGACGTGTCGTGGCGGATGGAGGAGGGCGAGTGCGCCGTCGTCCTCGGCCACAGCGCCGCCGGCAAGACCACGCTGCTGCGGCTCATCACGCACGAGACGCAACCCACGTCGGGCACGGTCACGGTGGGCACGTTCCGCGGCGGCCGGCTGTCGCGGTCGCACCGGGCGCTCCTGCGGCGCACGATCGGCGTCATCTACGAGGACTTCCGGCTGCTCGCCGACCGCACCGTGTTCGAGAACGTGGCGCTGGCGCTCCGGATCAGCGGCCAGAGCGACGAGAGCGAGCTCACGCCCAAGGTGCTGAAGGCACTCCAGGAGGTGGGGCTCGAAGCCCAACGCGAACTGCTCCCGTCGGAGCTGTCGTTCGGCCAGCGCCAGCGCTGCGCCATCGCGCGCGCCATCGTCAACCGCCCGACGCTGATCCTCGCCGACGAGCCGACCGGCGCGCTGGAGCCGAAGAGCGCCGCCGAGGTGCTGTCGCTGCTGCTGCGCATCCACAAGGAGGGCGCCGCCCTGCTGCTCGGGACCACCCGCGTCGAGGTGGCGAACGTGATCGGCGGCCGGCGCTGGCTGCTCGAGGACGGGCGCATCCGCGAAGGCGCGCCGGGCTCGGTGCCCATGTCCGCCGCGACCGGGACGGGAGGGCTCTAGGCGATGCCGCTCTACTTCTGGCGCGAGGCCTGGCGCAGCTTCCGCACCCATCGCGGGCTCGCGGTGACGTCGATCCTGTCGCTCGCCGCGCTGCTCACGCTCTGCGGCATCTTCCTGCTGCTCGACCACAACGTCGGCCAGGCCCTGAACGCCATCGGCGACCGCCGCGAAATGATCGTGTACCTGAAGGACGAGGTCACCGACGCCCAGCTCGCCGAGCTGATGGACAAGGTGCGCCAGTACTTCGGCGAGCCCACGTACGTCACCCGCGAGCAGGCGTGGCAGGAGCTGTCGCAGCAGATCGGCGACCCCGACCTCCTGTCCGGCATCGAGGACAACCCGCTGCCGGCGTCCCTGCGCGTACGGCTCAAGCCCGAGCTCCTGAACTACTCCGCCATGGAGCAGGCGGCGAAGCAGGTACTCGAGTTCCCCGAGGTGGAGGACGTGCGCTACGGCGCCGACTACGTGCGCCGGCTGGACGAGTTCTCGACCGGCGTCACCACCACGGCGTGGGCGGCGGGCGCACTGGTGGGGCTGGCGATCGTGCTCGTGCTCTACAACACGCTGCGGCTGACCGTGGTCGCGCGCCGCCAGCAGGTGGAGATCATGCTCCGGCTCGGCGCCAGCGATCGCTTCATCGCCACGCCGTACGTGCTCGAGGCGATGATCCACACGCTGATGGCCGCCGGCTCGGCGCTGCTGCTGGTGTTCGCGCTGCAGAAGGCCCTGGCCCCGCGGCTCGCCGGGCTCACGTTCCTGCCGTGGATGTGGTCGCTGGGGTTCGTGGGCGCGGCGCTGGCGGTGGCGTGGGTGGCATCCGCCGCGGCGCTCACGAGGATCCTGAGGACGATCGGGTCGTGAACTTCGCCCGCGCCGCCGGCTGTCTGCTGGCGCTCGCGCTCGTCGTCGGCGGCGGGGTCGCGCGCGCGCAGCAGGACAGCCTCGAGGCCCAGAAGCGCCGCGAGCTGGAGGCGTTGAGCCAGCAGGCGAAGGAGAAGCGCGCGCAGGCCGGGGCGCTCAAGGGCCAGGAGACGCGTGCGCTCGGCGAGCTCAAGCGCACCGAGCGCGAGTTGACCGCGACGCGCAAGCGCTTGAAGACGCTGCGCGCCCGGCGCGAGCGGATCGACGACCAGTTGGAGCTCACGCGTGCGAACCTGGAGCGCAGCGTGGCGACGCTCACGACCAAGCGCCAGCAGCTGGCGCACCGCCTGCGCCACATCTACATGGAGGGGCCCGCGCGCGACCTCGAGTTCCTGGTGAGCACGAAGTCGTTCGCCGGGCTCATGATGCGATGGGACTTCCTGCAGATGGTGGCGGAGCAGGACCGGCTGCTCCTGGAGAGCGTCGAGACCGAGAGGGACAAGGTCGAGGCGAACAAGAAGCGGCTGGAGTCGAACCTGCAGGAGGTCTCGGCGAACGCCCAGATGACCACGAAGCAGTCCACCAAGCTCGCGAACCTGCGCGAGTCGCGCGCGAACACGGTGGAGGAGATCCAGTCGAAGCGCGAGGAGTACGAGGCCGCTGCCGCCGAGCTGGAGCGCAGCGCCCGCGCCACCGCCGCACTGCTCGCGCGGCTCGAGCGCTCGCGCCAGGCCGAGGCGAACCGCGCCCGCGGCGAGGGCCGCAACCCGCAGCCCTACAGCGGCGACTTCACGCGCGGCCAGGGCCAGCTCGACTGGCCGGTGCAGGGAAGCATCGTCGGCCACATGGGACTCGAGACGCATCCACGCTTCGGTACGCAGGTGCGGAACGACGGCATCGACATCTCGGTCCCCGTGGGCACGCCCGTGCGCGCGGTGGCGAAGGGTCGCGTCGACTTCGCGAACGACGACTACGAGGGCGTCGGCGGCATGGTGGTGCTGAACCACGGCGACGGCTACTACACGATCTACTCGCATCTCTCCGATGTCACGGTCTCGACGGGTACGGAGATCGCCTCGGGCACCGTGATCGGCCACTCCGGCGAGACCGGGTCCCTCAAGGGCCCCGTGCTCCACTTCGAGGTGAGGAAGGGCGCCACCGCGCTCAACCCGGAGACCTGGCTGCGGTAAGCTGCGGCTCATGCTCACCGCCACACTCTCCACGCTCCTTGGGCAGCCCGAGGTCTCGGCGTTCCTGCGCGGCATCGTCGGCCGTGGGCGCTACGCGAACGCCTACCTGTTCCACGGGCCGCACGGCGTCGGGAAGTGCACCGCGGCGCTGGCGTTCGCACGCGCGGCACTGTGCGAGCGCGTGCCGGGGGCCGCGGCGGCCGAAGCGGGTCCGTCGCTGTTCGACGAGGCGCCCGCCACCGAGCGCATGCTGGGCGATGATGCGTGCGGCGAATGTCGCGGCTGCAAAATGTCGGGAACGCTCCAGCACCCCGACCTCAAGTTCCTGTTCCCGCTCTCGGGCGAGGAACGGACGCTCGAGGGCACGATCGAGGAGACGCTCGAGGAGCTGCGCAGGGACCCGCTCTACGTGTTCCAGTACGAGAAGGCCGCGAGCATCCGCATCTCGCAAACGCGCGAGCTGATCGCGGAGCTGGGCTATCGCCCGCACACAGCGTCGCGCCGTGTGGTCGTGGTGCGCGACTGCGACCGCATGCGCGAGGACCAGTTCTCGGCACTGTTGAAATCCATCGAGGAGCCCGGCGCGTCGACGCTCTGGGCGCTCACCACGGCGCGGCTCTCGC
>DATLUU010000160.1:0-7980 GCA_035577885.1 Verrucomicrobiia bacterium | reverse complement strand
GGACCACGACCTCCACGACCGTGTTCTCCTTCCCGGGTGGGCGCCAGGTGAGCGTGAAGCCGGGCCAGTCATCGGGGATGCACGGGCGGACGACCAGCGTGTCGCCGTGCTCGAGCGTGACCCCGAGCACGGACTCGAGCGCGACACGGTACATCCATGCCGACGATCCCGTGTACCAGGTCCAGCCGCCGCGCCCCACGTGCGGCTCGACACCGTACACGTCCGCCGCCACGACGAAGGGCTCGACTTTGTAACGCCTCGCACGCTCGGCGGTCCCTCCGTGGGCAACGGGGCTCAACATGGTGAGGAGCTTCGCCGCGCGGTCGCGCCGGCCGAGGGCGGCGAACGCGCGCACCACCCACAGGGCGGCGTGCGTGTACTGGCCGCCGTTCTCGCGCACGCCGGCGACGTAGCCCTTGATGTAGCCGGGATCGTGGGGCGTGTCCTGGAACGGCGGCGAGAGCAAGCGGATGAGCCGCTCGGGCTCGGAGACCAGGTGGGCCTCGAGCGAGCGCATGGCCTGCTCGGCGCGGCCGCGCGGCGCCACGCCGGAGAGCACCGCCCAGGCCTGAGCCAGCGCGTCGATCCGGCACTCGTCGCTCGCGCGCGAGCCGAGCGGCGCACCGTCGTCGTACCAGCCGCGGCGATACCACTCGCCGTCCCATGCCTCGCACTCGAGCGCGGCACGCAGGGCCTCGCGGTGGGCACGCCAGCGCGTGGCGCGCTCGCGCTCGCCGCGCGCCTCGGCGAAACCCGCCCAGTCCGCGAGCAGGCTGGCGAGGAACCATCCCATCCACACGCTCTCGCCGCGGCCCTCGCGCCCGACGCGGTTCATGCCGTCGTTCCAGTCGCCGCAGCCGAAGAGCGGCAGGCCGTGGGCGCCCACGCGCAGCGAGCGGTCGATGGCGAGCGCCGCGTGCTCGTACACGCTCGCGGTCTCGCCGGCGCGCTCGGGCGCGAGATAGGCCTCGTCCTCCCCCGCTGCCAGCGCTCGCGAGCGCACGAACCCTTCGACCGCATCGAGCACGGACTCGTCGCCGGTGGCTTGCACGTAGGTCGCGGCGAGGTACGGGAGCCACAGCAGGTCGTCCGCGAACCGCGTGCGCATGCCGCGGCCCACCGCCTGGGTCCCGGCCCCGAACGCCGGGTGCCACCAGTGGAGCACGTCGCCCTCCACGAACTGGTGGCGCGCGTGGAGCAGGATCTGCTCGCGCGCGAGCCCCGGGGCGAGCATCAGCAGCGAGAGCGCATCCTGGAGCTGGTCGCGGAAGCCGAATGCGCCGCCCGACTGGTAGAACGCCGAGCGGCCCCAGAGCCGGCAGCTCAACGTCTGGTACGGGAGCCACGCGTTCACCATCAGGTCGAGCTCGGGGACGGGCGTGTCGATGCGCACGCGCGAGACCAGCGCGTTCCAGCGCTCACGCACGGCCGCCGCGGACGCTTCCACGGCGTCCGGCGTGGCGAAGCGCTCGAGCAGCGACCGCACCTCGCCGGCGTCCGCGCCCTCCCCGAGCACGAGCGTCACCTCGCGCGTCTCGCCGGGCTCGAGCGCGAACGTCACCCGCCACGCGAAGCAGGGGTCGTGCATCGGCCCCGTGGCGCCGTCGAACACGCCCGGCGTGCCGAGCGCGCGCGCGTGGGACGGAGCGCCGCCCGCGCCCACGAACGCGGCGCGATCGGTGGTCCAGGTGATCGTGGCGCCATTCCCGGTGACGATGCGCGCGAACGCCACCGCGTCGCGCCAGTCGCCCGAGGCGGGATTCCGCGCCAGCAGCGCCCCGCTCCCCGGATCGTGCTCGGTGACGACGCGGCGGCCGTCGCGGAGGCCGGCCCCGAGCTCGAGCCGCGCGAACGCCACCAGCGACAGCTCGCGCCGGACGGCGTCGCGGTTCGCGAGCCGCACGCGCACGAGCTTGACCGGGGCCTCGCTGTCGACGGTGATGCGCGTGTCGTGCTCGATCGCGTCCGCGTCCAGCCGGAACGTCGACGCTCCAAGCCCGTGACGGACCTCGTAGGCGCCGGGATGCGGCAGCGGCCCGGGGAGCGGCGACCACGCCGCACCGCTCGCCAGGTCTTCGACGTAGAGCGCTTCCCCGTGCGGGTCGAGCAGCGGGTCGTTGGACCACGGCGTCAGGCGGTGCTCGCGGCTGTTCCCGCTCCAGGTGAAGCCGGCGCCGGACTCGCTCACGAGCGAGCCGAAGCGCGCGTTCGCGATCACGTTCACCCACGGCAGCGGCGGCAGGCGGTGCCCGCCGGAGCGCAGCGGGTCCACGCGCACCACGTACTCGCGGCCGTCGGCGGTGAAGCCACCGTAGCCGTTGTCGAAGTGGAGCGCCTCGCGCTCGCGACGCGGGCCGCGGCGGCGCGGCGGGGCCACGCGCGGGCCGCGACCCTGCTCGGGCGTGGCTTCCGCGGGGGCGGGTGAGCGCAGCAGGGCGTGCGTCGCCTCGCGCGCCACGATCGAAGCGCCGGCCTCGAGCGCGCTCCGCGCCGCCGGCTCGAGCGCCCCGGCCACGACCACGCCGGGCTCGCCGGGCACCGGTGCGGGCGTCCCGCCCACCGCCACGAGAGCCGCGTCGATGCCGTGGTGCCGCCAGTGGCCGAGCGCGTGCCGCAGCCGCTCCCACGAACCCGCGGCACCGGGCTCGTCGAAGCGCACCACGACCACGGGCGTCGCGCTTCCGATCCCGAGTGCTCCGCGGACCGCGACGTCGTCGCCGGCGGAGCGCAGGATGTCGTCCGGCGCGCGGAGCCTCGGGTCGCCATACAGGAGCGCGGCCGAGAGAAGATCGGCCGCCTCGGCGTCCTCGCCGCCGAGACCCGAGCGCTCGAGCCGCTCGCGCGCCGCCGCCTGGCAGCCGGCGCGCGCCGCGTCGATGGCGTCCGCGGTCGCGAGTACCTCGAGCGGGGCGAGCGCGGACGCGCGCGTGGGCCCGGCGGCGAGCACGAACGTCCACCGCCGCTCCTCGCCCGGCGCGAGCGCCAGCGTGCGACGCAGCGCCAGCACCGGGTCCAGGACGTTCCCCACGGTGCCGGCGAGCGGCCGCCTCGAGGCGAGCGCCGCCGGCCGCGAGGCACTCCGGCCGCGGCCCAGGAACTGCGCACGGTCCGTCTCCCACTCGAGCGCGCCGTCGCCCACGAGGGCCCCGGCCACGAACGCGTGACGCTCCTCGGGCGAGCGCGGGCGGCGCGACGCCAGGATCGCACCGCGCTCCGCATTCCACGCGGTCTGCACGAAGAGCTTGGAGAACGCCGGGTGCGAGGCGTCCGCGGCCGGATCGTGGAGCACCAGCTCGAGACAGCCGGTGACGTCGAGCGTGCGCGGGCGGTCGGTACGGTTGCGCACGGTGATCGTCCGTAGCTCGGCGTCGTGCGAGGCGGCGACGCAGACTTCCAGGCTCGACTCGATCCCGTGCTCGCGCCGCGACCACGTCAGCGAGCCCGGCGTCACGAGCAGGCTGCCACGGGCCGGGGCGCGCGTCGGCGCCAGCGCCCAGGTGCGGCCGAGGCCCAGGTCGCGGAGCCAGATGCGCCAGCCGTCGGCGTCCTCGACGCGGTCGCCCGCCCAGCGCGACAGCGCCTCGCCCTGCCAGCTCGAGCGGCCCATGCCGGCCTCGGTGAGCCACACCGAGTAGCGGCCGTTCCCGAGCAGGTGCGTCGCCGGGCAGGCGCCCGAGAGCCTCGGTGCCAGCGCGTGCGCCCGCGCGCCCGTGCGTTCGTCCACCAGGCTCATGCGCTCTGGCTCACGGCAGCACCGCGAAGCGCGTGCGTCGCTCCTCGCCGCCGGCGCGCAGGCGCAGCCAGTAGATCCCGGCCGGAAGACCTTCACCCGCGACGTCCACCGAGTGCTCGCCCGCAGCGTGTTCGCCCGAGGCCAGCTGCCGCACCGCGCGACCCTGGAGGTCGATCAGCTCCAGCTCCACGCGCCCGCCCCGCGCCAACGTGAAGCTCACGCGCGAGCGGCCGCGCACCGGGTCGGGGGTCACGCGTCCCAGCGCCAGCGGCGAGGTCACGGGCGGCTTCACGCCGAGCACGAACGGCTGGAAGTCGGCGCGCGTGAGGCCGGTCTGGATCGGCGGGTACGACATGAACCGCTGCCACGGCTTACCGTTCAGGTAGTTCTCGATCATGATCAGGATCGGGCCCTGGTCGATGCCGATGACGTCGGTCCCGACCCAGCTGCTGCCGAGGTTGAAGCCGTCCTTCCAGCCGTACGGGCCCCACACCGTGGGCCGGTAGGTGTTCCACATGTTCTGGATGAACGCGATCGACTCGTCGGGCGTGAACACGATCGAGCTGATCGCCGCCGTGGGCGTGATGGTGCCGTCGTCGTTCTGCGACGGCGGCGCGCCGCGCGCGGTGTATCCGGTCGGCCCGTCGCCGGCGGTGAGGCCCCACAGGTTTGCCGAGTAGCCGAGCCGGCCGAGCGGGTTCGCGATGCAGTAGTTGCGCTGCGCCAGCGTCGCCCGGCGCGAGTTCTCGAAGTAGTCGTGGCCCCGGAACCGCATGTACGCGTCGGCGATGTTCCGGAAGTCGATCCAGCAGTGCGAGTACTGGTGCGTGAACAGCGGCGGGCAGGTGACGAAGCTGTAGCCGAAGAGCGTGTCGTAGTGATAGCCGCTCGTCCACGCGCTCCAGGCCGACGTGGGCACCGCGTACGACGGCGTGCCGAGCCCGAGGATGTAGAGGATCATCGCCTCGTTGTAGCCGATCCACTGGCCGTAGCCGAAGAAGCCGAACGAGGGCTTCCAGCCCATCATGATCCCGGTGTTGAAGTTCCGCATGAAGTTGAAGTCGGCGCGCTGGTAGATCGAATCGGCCATGGCCCGGATCGCGATCTCGGTGGTGTCGGCCTGGTCGTCGAAGTACTGGCGGGCATCGAGCATGCCGGCGAACAGCAGTGCAGAGTCGATCGTGGACAGCTCCACGTCGGTGCCGAAACGGGTCGCCGTGTTCATGTTGAGGAAGTGGTAGAAGAAGCCCTTGTAGCCGATCGTGCCCAGCGCCGCCGTGCTCTGCGGCCCGTTGTAGAACGTGCGCAGCGTCGTGCTCACGCGGCTCCGGCCCTGGGCGCGCGTGATCCAGCCGTGATCGACGCCGATGCCGATGGCCGAGAGCCCGAAGCCCACCGAGGCGATGCTCGAGAACGTGGAGCCGGGCTGGTTCCGGTCGCGGATCAGCCCGTTCGCCGGGTTGACCTCGTTCCAGAAGAAGTTGAACGCGGAATGCTGGAGCGTATCGAGCAGAGCGGCCGTGCTCTGGGCCCGAGCGGGGTTCACGAGGCCGAGAGCGAGGAGCAGAGCGAGCAGTGTACGGCGCATGGGAACTCCTATGGTCTAGAACGTGATGCCGAACGAGAAGCGTTGCGTATCGTCCAGGCGCCCCTGGTCGGCCCAGGCGTAATCGACGTGGTAGTGAACGGTGTCCAGCGTGCCGCGGAAGCCGGCGCCGGCGGTGAGGCCGACCTCGGAGTCCTCGAGGAACAGGCCCTGCCAGCCGGCGCGCAGCGAGAGCGCGTCGCGGAACGTGGCCTCGGCGCCGATCCCCATGCTCTCGGAGTTGTCCGAGGGGTGGACGGCGTCGGCCGCGAACAGGAGCCGCATGCCGCTGCCCAACACGACCGGCTGCGCGAGCCCGACGCGGAACGCGACCGGCACCGCGAACGCGTCGGTGCTGCGCACGCCGGGGAGCGCGCCATTGTCGCCGTTCTGGGTGGGCACGTTGTCGTACGTGATCGCGAGGTTGTCGCCGGAGTAGGCCGCCGAGGTGCCGAAGTTCGACAGGCTGGCCCCGATCCGGAGCCCGTTCGCGGAGGTGCGGTAGAGCGTGCCGGCGGTGAGCGTGACCGTGCCGGCCGAGGAGTGGAAGATCGTCTCCTGGAGGTAGTTGACCTGCACGGCGGCGGCGAAGCGCAGCGAGAACTTGTGCGCGAATCCCAGGCCCAGTGCCATGTCGGAGACCGAGAACAGCTCGCCGGTCCCCAGCGGCTGCGCCACCGTGCGCACCGCGATGTCGCCCGAGTTGAGCGAGGTGAACGTGGCGTAGACCGCGCCGATGGGGAACGGGTGGGAGTACGCGATCCAGTCGTAGCGGATGCCCGCGAACCAGTCGGCGTGCACGAACTCGACCGCGTGCTTGTCGTCGAGCGCCACCGCACCGGGGTTGTACCAGGCGCCCGCGAGCCCCTCCGCCCCCGCCGAGCCCGCCATGCCCAGGGCCGCGAAGCGCGCGTCCGGCTCGATCAGCGTGAACGCCCCGAACGTGGTGCCGACCTTGGACTGGGCGTGCGCGCTTCCCGCCAGCAGCAGGCACGCCGCGGCGGCGAGAACGATCGTCCGCATCGCGGCATCGATCGAGGCCGCGCGCGTCAGCGAGCGGTTGTATAGGGTCTCACCTCTCATTTCACCACCGCGAACTTGCCCGTGAACCCGGCCTGACCCGGCGCTTCCACGCGGTACACGTAGAGGCCCGGCGCCACGTCGAGGTTGTCCTTCGTGCGCAGGTTCCAGGGCACGAAGCCGTCGAACGATCCGTCCTGGCGCAGCGTCTGCACCAGGTCGCCGTGCACGTTGTAGATACGCACCACCGCGCCCAGCGCGATGCCGCGGAATTCGATCCGCCGCTCGCCGCGGCCCTTGATGTTGAACGGCGCGGGCTCGAAGCTCGCCGCGCCCAGGTAGGGGTTCGGGACCACGTACGGCTCGCTCTTCCCCGCCGTACTCCCCGGCGCGGCGGTCTCGGCCGTGGTCGTGAACGAGAACGCGTCGCCCGGCTCGAACGGGATCTCGAGCTTGAGCCGATAGACGTCCCCTGCCCGCGGTGGCCGCAGCGCGCCCCCCGTGGGTCCCGTGGGATCGAGCTGGAACCGCCAGGTGAAGTCCGCGTTCGACTGCGGCGCACCGGGCGGGCTCGTCAGCACGTCGATCCGCTCCGGCAGCGGCGACACCAGCGACAGCGTGCCGTCGTAGCCCGTGGTGGCGTTCAAGGTGTCGAGGAACGCGAACCGCATGCGCGTCTCACCCGTGTCCGTGAGCGCGATGACCTGGAACTTGGCGGGCTTCGCCGGGAGCCGGTTGAACGCCACGCTCGTGTCCACGAACGTGTCCGCGAAGCGGATCTCGAGGTTCTCCGGGAAGCCCGGGCGCTTGAGCTCGATCGGCCGGCTCGGCAGGTAGGTCACGATCAGCTTCGCGTTCGTCGGCGAGCCCGCCGCCCAGCCGGTGGAGTCGATCGAGATCACGCCGGGCGAGGAGACGATGGGCAGGATGCCCGCGCCCACGGGTCCCCGGCCGCTGCCCACGAAGTCGTTGCCGGTCGTGTACCACGTCTCGCCGGTCGTGCTGTCGATCAGCGAGTACCGGCTCGCGCGCACGGAGTCCGCGTCGTCGTTCGCGAACTCGATCCGGAACCGGTGTCCGTTCGGGACCTGGGTGCTGTTCGCCACCTCGACCGCGACCTGGCCCACGCCGCGCCCGGCCACGTGCGCCGGCGCCCCGAGCGTGGCGCGCTCGAAGCCGGTCACGCGCGGGTTCGGCCGCACCTGGACCACGTTCGTGGGATAGAGCACGCCGCCGCGGAGCGTGCGCGAGATCGAGTACGAGTTCTCCGAGGGGTAGAACAGCGGCTGCTCGGAGCCGTGGTCGTACGCGCACACCGCGTAGTAGTAGGTCTGTCCGTTCGTGACCGTGTTGTCCTCGTAGGTGTGCCGGATGCCGCTGTCGGTGCCGAGGAAGTAGGACGGCAGGTTCTCGATCACCACCGGGAAGAAGCCGGTGATGCTGTTGGCGAGGTCGAACTGGGCGATCGGCTGGCCGTTGCCCGAGGGCTGGCCGCTGGCATCGGTGACGATGCGCGCGTCGAGGAAGTCGGGGTCGGTGGAGCGATAGATGCGGTAGCCCTCGAAGTCGAACTGGTTCGTGACCGGGTCGACGCTCCGCTCCGCGGCGTCGTCCCAGGTCAGCTTCACGCTCTTGTCCCCGG
>DATLUU010000159.1:0-8323 GCA_035577885.1 Verrucomicrobiia bacterium | reverse complement strand
CACCGGCTGAGCGTGCGCGGCCTGTACACGAACAAGGGCGATGACGAGGTGCTCACGTACACCGGGCTCGACCCGAACGCGGGCGAGTTCTACCGCCGTGCCACCAAGCTCACGTACGTGCAGCGCGCGATCGGCTACGGCACGGTCGAGGGCCAGCACGACGTGCCCTCGCTGCTCCACTCGACGTTCGACTGGCAGTTCACGCGCTCGGTCGCGCGCCGCCAGCAGCCGGACAAACGCGAAGCGACCTCCATCCGCGTGCCGATCGACGACACGAATCCCGGCTACTGGGGCCTCGCCACGGGGCGGCGCGAGTACGGCGACATCCACGAGGACGGCTGGACGACGATGCTGAAACTCGGCACGCCGTACCAGCTCGGCGGCTGGGGCGCCGGCCGCTGGGTGATGGGCTACGACCGCCAGTCGCGGGCGCGCAGTAACGCTTACCGCCGGTTCGACTTCATCCCGAACCAGCCGGGGCAGGATGCGCCGCCCGAGTCGGTCTACGACGCCGTCAACGAGGCCACGATCAGCCAGGACAACTACCACGCGCAGCAGCTCGTGGAGGCGTACTTCGTGAGCACCGACGTGCCGCTCGGCAAGCGGCTCCGCGGCAACATCGGCGTGCGCCGCGAGCACGGCGACCAGGACGTCGCGAGCCACGACCTGTTCAACCCCACGATCATCACCTCGCGGGGCGCGTTCGCCTCCACCGACTGGCTCGCAGGCGGCAACCTGACCTGGGCTGCGAGCGACCACGTCAACGTGCGCGCCGCCGCGAGCCGGACGCTCAACCGTCCCGACATGGACGACCTCTCGACGCTCCAGGCCCTCGACTTCGCCGGTGACCGCATCCGCATCGGCAACCCGCACCTGGTGCGCGCGCTCATCGAGAACTACGACCTCCGCCTGGAGGCGTTCCCGGGCCTGGGGGACGTGCTCGCCGTGGGTGCCTTCTACAAGCAACTCCACCATCCGATCGAGCCGGCGCTGTTCGGCACCAACGGCCAGCTCGGCGTGCGGCCCGAGAACTCCGAGGGCGGGCGCAACATCGGCGGCGAGTTCGAGGTGCGCTCCGGGCTCGGCAAGCTGTGGTCGAGGCTCGACCGGCTGTCGCTCAACTCCAACCTGTCGATGATCTCGTCGAAGATCCGCACCGCGCAGACCACGAACCGCGGCAACACCGAGCACCCGCTCGTGGGCCAGGCGCCGTTCCTGTTCAACCTCGGGCTCACCTACACCTCGCGCGGCGGGCACAACGAGGTGAGCGTGCTCACGTCCACGGTGGGAAGGCGGTTGAAGGAGCTGAACATCACGCAGGTGAACAGCGCCGGGGACGGCATCCCCAACCTGTTCACGCAGGGCACCACGACGCTGGACGCCACGGCGTCGTTCTCACCCCTGCGCGGCTCACGGCTGAAGATCAGCGCGGGCAACATCCTCAACCGCCCGGTGCGCGAGACCGTGGGCGACCTGGAGATGCGCACCTACAGGACGGGACCCACGTACAGCGTGGCGTTCTCGCTCGGCTCGTGAGGGCGCTCGCGGGTCTCGCCACGGCGATGCTCGTCGCCGGCGCGGCGCTGGCCGCGCCCGCGACGCAGCCAGCCACCCCGGCGCCGGAACCGCGCCCCCTCGTCTCGGTGAAGGACTCGCCCGGCTACGTGCCGCTCGCGGACCCGGACTCGATGGCCGAGAAGCTCGGACGCCGGCCCGACGCCAAGGTCGTGAACCTGCCGTTCACGGGCGGCGCGCGCAGCATGGACGCGCTCGCGCGCGCCGTCTGCGGCGCGTTCCACGCCGAGAGCGTGGACTCGATGCTGGCGCTGTGCGTGAACAGCGCGGAGTTCCGCGAGATCCTGTGGCCGGAGTTCCCGCAGAGCCGGCCGGCCACGGGCATCCGCTGGGACGACGCGTGGCAGATCCTCTGGGGCCGCCTGAACGGCGGCAGCGTGGCCTCGGTGCGCGAGTACGGGGGCCACGTCTACACGCTCGTGCGCGTGGAGCGGACGGCGGCCACCGTCGAGTACAAGAACTTCAAGCTCCACAACGGGGTCACGCTGGTGCTGAAGGACGACGAGGGCCAGGTGAAGCGCCTGTCGTGGATCCGCTCCGTGGCCGAGCGCAAGGGCCGGTTCAAGATCTACAGCATGAGCGACTGAACCCACCCGCGGGGGGGGGCGTTGCGGGGTTCTTCCCATCCGTTCACTCCGCCGAAACATCGCTGCAACGAGGGAGGTGGTGTCCTTCGTGTCCGACATGGCCACCCAGAGCGTCCCGATCGAGATGGGCTCCCGCCGCCGGCGCGGGCGACCGCTGGAGATGTCGCCCAGCGAGCTGCTCGAGCGCATCCGCGATCGCGCCGCCGTGGGCGGGCTCTTCCGCGTGCATATCGCGGAGCCCGCGCTCTACGCGCGTGCAAGACGCCTGTTCGGCTCCTGGGCGCGCGCCCTCGCCGCCGCGGGGCTCGACCACAACGCGGCGGTGAGCGAAGCGCGGCGGCGAGCGCACGAGGCGCGGCGCCGCGCGCGTGCCTGAGTCGTCGCCCGGCCCCAAGGCGGCAGGAACTCCGGCAACTTTGTAACCCGCCCGAAACATCCGGGAGTCGCTGCCGAAACTCGTGCCGGTCGACCATAGTAACTGCGAACACGGGTGCCGCCTGTCCCACGGCCCGTTCCTTCGCCGCTACCCACGTCTCACGAGGAGGACGTCTTGAACCGGACCCCGCTCGCCGTCCCGGCGGTTCTGTTGAGCCTTGCGCTCGCCGGGAGCGCGTACGCCCAGGTCGTCCAGACCGCCCCCGACTACCCGCGCGGCAAGATCAGCGGCTACATGTTCGGCGACTACTACTGGAACGCCGCCGGCGATCCCAACCACCACTATGACGCCGCCGGCGCCGACTCCGGGTCGAAGGTGAACATCGACGGCCTCGGCAACAAGGCCATCACCAAGGACCTGAACGGCCTGCAGATCCGCCGCGTCTACCTCCAGCTCGACAACGACCTCTCCGCCCGCTACTCGACCCGCGTGCGCCTCGAGGCCGACGGCAAGTCGCTGACCTCCGACGGCAAGATCGGTGTCGCGGTGAAGGCGCTCTACGTCCAGGCCAAGAGCGTGCTCCCGAGGATGGACGTCTACGCCGGCCTCGTCTCCGTGCCGTTCTTCGACGTCACCGAGGAGTTCTGGGCATACCGCTCCATCGAGAAGGTGCTGCCCGACTTCCGCGGCTACTCGCCCTCCGCCGACCTGGGCGTGGAGGTGAAAGGGTTCTTCGATACGAATCACGTGTTCGGCTATACCGGGCTCGTCGGCAACGGCGTCGGGCAGAAGACCGAGACCAACCGCCAGAAGCGTGTCTCGGCCTCGCTCCCGGTGCGCTGGAAGGACCTCCACTTCGAGCCCTACATCGACTACGAGAACATCCGTACCGGCCCCACGCTGACCAGCCCCCCCGGAGACAGGGATCGCCTGACCTACCAGGTGATGCTGGGTTACGACCTGCCGAAGCACAGCGCCGTGGGCTACGTGGTCACGAACCAGATCCAGCACACGCCTTCGGGCCCCTACCGCGAGCTGCTCGGCCACTCGCTCTTCGGCCGCATCCAACCCACGCCGAAACTCGGCGGCTTCGGCCGCGTCGACCTGTTCTTGAACGACAAGCGCGCGGCGAACCGCGTCGACCAGCAGCTGTGGATCGCCGGGCTCGACTGGCAGCCATTCGGCGACGTTCACATCATGCCGAACGTCGAGGCCATGCAGTACGTCTCGAAGGGCACCGGGCCGTCGTCCGTCGTGCCCGCGCATCACGACGTCCAGGCGCGCATCACGTTCTACTGGCGCTTCAGCCGGCCGCAGTCCTGATCCCCCTGAACCTGGAGATACGATCATGAACTCGACGATCCGCAATGGCCTCGCGGCGCTCGCGCTCGCGGCCTCGGCCGTGGCACCGGCCAGCGCCCAGCAGCTGACGGGCGCCGGCGCCACGTTCCCGTACCCGATCTATTCGAAGTGGTTCGATGTCTACCACGAGAAGACGGGCGTCGCGATCAACTACCAGTCGATCGGCAGCGGCGCCGGCATCCAGCAGGTGAAGGCCGGCACCGTGGACTTCGGCGCCAGCGATGCGGCGCTCTCCGACGCGGCCCTGAAGGACATGCCGCGCCGCGTGGTGCACATCCCCACCGTGGGCGGCGCCGTGGTGCTCGCGTACAACCTTCCCGGGTTCGACGGCAGGATCCAGCTCACGCCCGAGCTGGTGGCCGGCATCTACCTGGGCGACATCACCACCTGGAACGACAAGCGCATCGCCGCAGCGAACCCCGGCGTGACCATGCCCGCGGCGCCCATCCTCGCCGTGCACCGCTCGGACGGCAGCGGCACCACGAACATCTTCACGCTCTACCTGTCATCGGTGAGCAGCCGCTGGAAGGACGTGGCGGGTGCGGCGACGTCGGTGAGCTGGCCCTCGGGCGTGGGCGGCAAGGGCAACGACGGCGTGGCCGGCGTGGTGAAGCAGACGCCGGGCGCGATCGGCTACGTCGAGCTGGCCTACGCGAAACAGAACCAGCTGCCGATGGCGTTCGTGCGCAACAAGGCCGGGAAGTACGTGGACCCCTCCGCCGCCTCGGTGACCGCGGCGATGACCGGCGTCGCGGCGCTGCTCGCGAAGGACGTGCGCACGCCGATCGTCAACTCGCCGGCGCCCGAGGCGTGGCCCATCTCGGGGCTCACGTTCCTGATCGTCTACCAGGACGCGAAGGACGCCGCGAAAGGGCTGGCGCTCGCGCGCTTCCTCGACTGGGCGATCCACGACGGGCAGCAGTACGCCGGCGCTCTCGGTTACGCGCAGCTCCCGGAGGCGATCGTCAAGGTGAACGAGGGCACGCTCAAGCTCCTCACCGGCGGCGGCAAGAAGCTGATGGCGGCGGCGAACCCGTGAGCCGAGTCGCGGCACGAGAGGGGACGCCGCGGTGACCGCCGGCGCCCCCACCCGCGACGCCACGCTCGTGGCGCGGCGCGAGCGCGCGCCGGACGTGCAGCGGCGCTGGAGCGCGGACGACGCGTTCGCGCTGGCGCTGCGCCTGGCGTCGCTCGCCGTGCTCGCCGCTGTCCTGCTGCTGATCTGGCAGACATGGCTCGGCTCGAGGCCCGCGATCCAGACGTACGGCCTGCGGTTCCTGACCGGCACCGCGTGGGATCCGGTCGCGGAGAAGTTCGGCGCGCTGCCCTACGTGGTGGGCACGCTCGTGACCTCGGGGATCGCGCTCCTGCTCGCGGTGCCGTTCGGGATCGGCGCGGCGGTGTTCCTGTCGGAGATCGCGCCGCCCCGGACCGGCGCCGTGATCTCGTTCCTGATCGAGCTGCTGGCCTCGATCCCGAGCATCGTCTACGGGCTCTGGGGCGTGTTCGTGCTCGCGCCGTTCCTGCGCACGCTCGTGGAGCCGTGGCTCATCAAACACCTCGGCTTCCTGCCGCTCTTCCAGGGCTTCCCGTTCGGGCTCGGGATCCTGCCCGCGGGCCTGGTGCTGGCGATCATGGTCGTGCCCACGGTGACGTCGGTCGCACGCGAGATCCTGCGCGCGCTGCCGGACTCGCTGCGCGGCGCGGCACTCGCGCTCGGCGCCACCCGCGCCGAGGCGATCGGCGTCACGCTCGATGCGGCGCGGCCGGGCATCCTGGGCGCGGTCATCCTGGCGCTCGGGCGCGCGCTCGGCGAGACCATGGCCGTCACCATGCTGATCGGCAACACGAACCACCTGTCGTGGTCGCTGCTCGGACCCGGCGCCACCATGGCCAGCGTCATCGCCAACGAGTTCACCGAGGCGGTCGGCAAGCTCCACCTCGCCGCGCTGTTCGAGGTGGCGCTGGTGCTGTTCCTGGTCTCGCTCGTCGTCAACGCCGCGGCCCGCTTGATCGTGCTCGCCGCGACCGGAGGGCGTCGCGATGTCGCGGGAGCGGCCTGACGTCGTGCTGCCGGCCGGCGTTCACTGGCGGCGGCGGGTCGCGAATCGCGTCGCGATCGGCGGCTGCGTGCTCGCCACGGCGCTGGTCGTGCTGCCGCTCGGGCTGCTCGTGCTGCGCCTGCTCGAATCCGGACTGCACGGGCTCTCGCTCGGCTTCTTCCTCCACATGCCGAAGCCGGTGGGCGAGCCCGGTGGCGGCATGGCGAACGCCATCGTCGGCACGCTGATCGTGGTCGGGATCGGCGCCGCGATCGCGGTGCCGGTGGGCGTGGCTGCCGGCGTCTACCTCGCCGAGTACGGGCGCGAGCAGCTCGCGAGTGTCGTCCGCTATACGGCCGACGTGCTCGCCGGCGCGCCGTCGATCGTCGTCGGCGTCGCGGTGTTCGGGCTGCTGGTGGTGCCGATGGGGCGCTTCTCCGCGCTCGCCGGCGGCGTCGCGCTCGCCGTGCTCATGCTGCCGACCGTGGTGCGCGCCACCGAGGAGGTGGTGCGGCTGGTGCCGGCCTCCTACCGGCAGGCGGCGCTCGCGCTCGGGGCGCCGAGCTGGGTCGCGACGCTGCGCGTGGTGCTGCCCGCGGCGCGCGCCGGCGTCACCACCGCGGCGCTGCTCGCGGTGGCGCGCGCGAGCGGCGAGACCGCGCCGCTCCTCTTCACCGCGCTCGGCAACCGCTTCTGGTCGGTGCACCTGGACCAGCCGATCGCCACGCTGCCGGTGATGATCTACGACTACGCCCGCGCGCCCTACTCCGACTGGAACTCCCAGGCGTGGACCGGGGCGCTCACGCTGCTCGTGCTCGTGACCGTGCTCTCCGCGCTCATGCGCCTCGCCACCCGGAACATCCGATGACGCCCGCCGAGACCCCGCTCATCCGCACCGCGATGCCGGCGCGCCCCGGCGCGCCCTCCGCCGACGCCGACAACGCGCCGGAGCCCGCGGCGCACCTCGCCGCGCGCGGGTTCGGCCTGCGCTACGGCACGCACCCGGCGCTCACCGACATCTCGTTCGAGATCCCGGAGCATCGCGTCACCGCGATCATCGGTCCCTCCGGCTGCGGCAAGAGCACGCTGCTCCGCGCGTTCAACCGCATGAACGACCTGATCCCGAACGTCGCCACCTCGGGCGAGCTGCGCGTGGGCGCGCTCGACGTGAACACGCCGTCCACCGACGTGGTCTCGCTGCGGCGCCGCGTCGGCATGGTGTTCCAGCGCCCGAACCCGTTCCCGCAGTCGGTGTTCGACAACGTGGCGTTCGGCCTGCGCCTGCTCGGCCTGCGCCAGCGCGCCGCGCTCGCCGAGCGCGTGGAGGCGAGCCTCCGCCGCGCCGCGCTGTGGGAAGAGGTGAAGGACCGGCTCGACCGCTCGGCGCTCCAGCTCTCGGGCGGGCAGCAGCAGCGGTTGTGCATCGCGCGCTGCCTGGCCGTGGACCCGGAGGTGCTGCTGATGGACGAGCCCGCCTCCGCGCTGGACCCCACGTCCACGGCCCGCGTGGAAGAGCTGGTGCTCGAGCTGAAAGGCCGTTATACGATCGTGGTCGTGACCCACAACATGCAGCAGGCCGCCCGCATCTCCGACCGCACCGCGTTCCTCATGCAGGGGCGGCTGGTCGAGGTGGGCGACACGCGCCGGATGTTCACGAACCCGAAGGAGAAGCTCACCGAGGACTACATCACGGGTCGCTTCGGCTAGAGCGTGTTTCATCGCCGGCGGGATCTCCGCCGGCGTCCGTCCGATTCCCCGGGGCCGCGCACCATGCTGAGACACTTCGACGAACAAATTGCAGATCTCAAGCACCAGCTGCTGCTCATGAGCGGCCGCGCGGAGGAGATCATCCGCAAGGCCGTGGAGTCGCTCATGAGCCGCGACGTCGCGCTCGCGGACGAGGTGATCACCGACGACGCCACGATCGACCGCATGGAGATCGACGTCGAGGAAGCCTGCGTGCAGCTGCTGGCGCTGCAGCAGCCGCTGGCCGGTGACCTGCGGCTCATCACCGCCGCGCTCAAGATCTCGAGCGACCTGGAGCGCATGGGCGATCACGCCGTCAACATCGCCGGCTGCGCCAAGCAGCTCGTGAACAAGGCGCCGGTGAAACCGCTCCCCGACCTGCAGACGCTGGCGGACAAGTCGATCGCCATGCTGCGAGACGCGCTGGACGCGTTCGTGCGCGGCGATGCCGAGTCGGCGCGGCAGCTGGTGCGACGCGACGACGAGGTGGACCAGCTCAATCGCCAGGTGTTCGCGGAGCTGATGCGGCGCATGATCGCCGACCCGCTGCAGGTGGAGCGCTCGATGACGCTCGTGCTCGTGGGCCGGAACCTCGAGCGCGTCGCCGACCTGGCCACGAACGTGGCGGAAGAGGT